>JAUXDP010000222.1 GCA_030618325.1 Methylococcaceae bacterium
GGACTATTACCTGATAATTTAATTCAAGCTATTCATCAATCGGGGGATGTCCGCAGCACAGTTTTTACTCCCCTGGTGACACTGAGAGCCTTTTTATTTCAAGTACTCAGTTCTACGGGTGCTTGTAAAGAAGCGGTTGCACATGTTTTGATAGAACGAAAAAGTCTATGAGTGACAATGTAAAATACAAACTGAATTCAATTAACAAAATACAAATAACAGCGGCTGCCCGCAGGGCATTAATAGCTGCAGATTCACATTACCATGCTTGGCCAGCACAACAGCAAGAACACTTTCGAGCAACGATGGGTGAAAATGCTCGGAATAGAGTGGCGCGCGTGCTGCTGGACAGTTTGCTAAATATTAAATGTAGTATTGATGAGGTTGATGATGTCTGGGGTGATGTTCCTCTGTCTAAACTGAATATTCTTAACTGGGCTAGCTTGCTCACCAAAGGGATTGGAGAAGACTTCATTGTTCTCAATGAAATGCTGGCTGATGACAAAAGCTTGCTGAACTTTACCTCATTGTATGATTATAACTATGATGACTATTTGTTTCAGGAGCAAGCAAATAAAAAGGAATTTACTGATTATGAAGGCATGGATTATTATGCATACAAACATCCCTCGTGGGTCAGGTTATTGATTGATGGTGATTTCTACTATACAACATTCACATCTGCTGCGACACAGCTTTGTGATGATTTTGAAGAAGCTGGTAGAGACTATATTGATCAACTAATCCCGCATAAACTGGTTGAAGGAAAGGAGCATGGTAAACAAGAAAAGGGGGGTATTCAGTGGGATATGAAAGAGGATGCGAATGGGCTGGAAGAACAATTGAAAGAATTGAAGCACCGTTGGTATCCCTATTTGCAGGAACGCTGGCTGGGTATTAGTATAGCCAATTCAAAACTCAGCCCTGCTGTTTATACACTGGACAATGATTGGGATAATGACCCACATCGTAGTTTTATTTTTACCAATGAAGAAACTTTAAAGAAGGTTCGCTGGCGATATTTTTTATCCGACTGTGATTCATTGATGTCTGATTATGCAGTGCTTGAAAAACAGCTCGAACAGGAAATCAGTAGAGCTAAATCTTTTCTGGATGAAAATTATCAGGATATATTAGAAAATTTCGACTCCAATGTTGTTAAATTGCATAAACAGAGAAAAATTGTAATGTCGGCAGGTGCTCTTGATGATTTGGAGAAATTGAGTCGCGACGATTATCCCACCGAATAAAGCTTCTTGTAGCCCAGTCCTTGTCCAGTGACTAGTAGCTACTTTAAGGTCAGAGGCAGACCTATTGGTATTTCCCATAAAGAAGAGATAGTGCGTTAAAATTCCTATCCACTTATTAGAGCATGTTATCCATGAGGCCTCTTAACTTTACCACATGAATATCTTCCGTCTGGCCAATCTTTCCATTCTTGGGACATACCTCTCATTCCACCACATGCCCCGTATCTCACATTCTTGGCACCCCAAAAGTCAAATTTTTCTCCCGGTCGAATACTTGAAGCTAATCTATAATAATTATTTCCTACCGAACATGCTTTCCTTTCTTTTCTACCTTGTTTTTCACAATATATTACATATACGTAGTGGTCACATTGATTCTGTACGTAGGTTCTGCTTCCTTCCATCCAACTTTTGAGACATTTTTCTGGATAATTAACATCAGCCAAAACCGGTTCGCTAGTAGAAACGAACACCGTTATCAACATCATTACAATTTTTTTCATAATTCTCAAGCAAAGGAGTAGAGTAGGGTCAGATCTATAACGTAATAAGTAGAACGATCAAAGCAAATGATTTATATATCATTAAAAGACTAGAACATCCCACTCAAAATTTCAACAAGCATTTGCTTACTTTTCTCTTTTTTTCATAGTAGCGCTGAGATTCTTCACTTCCTTTTTGTTGATGATCCACTCCGCCCCAGCAAGACAATAAGTTCACCAGTAGTGACCGATAAGGTCAGCTGCTTAAAGATGATAGGTTGTTGCCCTGAGTCCTGATAATGTTTAGTCAATTGAGAAAATTCAACTGCGATTTTTGGTCATACTTGTTAATTTCTGTCCTCTAAAACCAGCTCAGTGGGGAAAATATAAGTTAGACTGAGTCTGATTCTAATCAATTATCTTCATTATGCTCAAAACACAAACTGGTCGTAACAAAGTCAGTTCACTTACACAACTAATTGGCTTTTTTAAACCCTACAAATTCCGTTTGCTAGTTGCTATCTTTGTATTGATTATTGCAGCAGCTGCAGCATTGGCGCTGCCCATCGCTATCAAATTGATTATTGATCAGGGCTATTTATTGCAACAACCTGAAAAGCTAAACCGCTATTTTATTTTGTTGCTTGTTATTGTTGCCGTCATGGCTGTGTTTTCAGCCATCCGCTACTATCTTGTCATGTGGCTGGGTGAACGAATTGTGGCTGATATACGCTCTACACTTTATCAGCATGTGTTGAAAATGGAACCGGCTTTTTTTGAAACTACTCGAACTGGCGAAGTACTTTCAAGGCTCACTACCGATACCACATTAGTCCAGTCAGTTGTCGGTGCTGGTATTTCAGTGACTTTACGCAGTACTTTATTACTCATCGGCAGTTTAGTCATGTTATCAGTTACTAACTTGGAGCTTACTGGATTGATTCTGATCATTGTGCCGTTGATCTTGATGCCTTTAATCTTTTTTGGCCGAAAAATTCGGCGGTTATCCAAAAAGAACCAAGACTGCATTGCGGACTCCAGCGCAATCGCAGGGGAAACATTTAATGCCATACAAGTCCTGCAATCCTATAATTTAGAAAACCATTACAGTCAACGCTACAACACCTCGGTAGAAAATGCTTTTGCTACTGCTCGACATCGTTTGATGGCCAGAGCCTTGCTGTCCGCATTTGCCATCTTCACCGTTTTTAGCGGACTCATGGCGATAATCTGGTTAGGTGCCCAATGGGTACAAGAGGGCAAAATATCGTTAGGGGAACTCAGCCAGTTTTTACTCTATGGCGTGATGGTTGCAACCAATACCGCTTCATTAAGTGAAGTCTGGGGCGATGTACAACGTGCAGCCGGTGCCATGGAACGTATCCTGGAATTATTAAAATCTGAACCAGCCATTGTTTCAGTGGTAAGTACCCTTTCTATACCAAAAGCAGCTTCTGAAGCCATTAGTTTCAAACACATTTTTTTCAATTACCCATCAAGACCAGAACAACATGCGCTACAAAACTTCTCACTGACCATTAAACCCGGTGAAACCGTGGCATTGGTCGGGCCATCAGGGGCAGGTAAAAGTACAGTGTTTCAGTTGCTCCTCCGGTTTTACGATATTCAACAAGGAAAAATCAATATAAATGGCCAAAATATTGCTCAGGTTGAGATAAAAAAGCTTAGGCAACACATAGCAATTGTTCCCCAGGAAACTTCAATTTTTGCCGCTAGTGTGCTTGAAAATATTCGCTTTGGAAATCCAAATGCCACGGATGAAGAAATAAAAATAGCGGCTAAAGCGGCTGCAGCTGATGAATTTATTGATCAATTGCCTGATGGCTACCATACTTATCTCGGGGAACGAGGCCTTAGGCTATCAGTCGGTCAACGCCAGCGTATAGCCATTGCACGTGCCATCCTTAAAAATGCGCCAATTTTATTGTTAGATGAAGCAACTAGTTCTCTTGATGCTGAAAGCGAACAACTGGTTCAACATGCTCTTGAGCATTTAATGCAAAACAGAACCACGTTGGTCATTGCCCATCGCCTTTCTACAGTGTTAAAAGCTGATCGAATTGTGGTGATGAGTCATGGAGAAATTGTTGCTGTTGGAAACCATCAGGAATTGCTTGAGCAAAAAGGGCTGTATGCAAGATTGGCAGCTTTGCAGTTTGGTGATGTTGATTAGGTTGGCTCATTTAATCACGTCCGATTAAGACGCTTTCTGGAACTAGCTATCTTTCTGAAATATAATAACCATCATCATTTCTTGTAACACACAATTGATTCAAACATGCCTACTTCAAAAATCATTTATACCCTAACTGACGAAGCACCTGCTTTAGCAACCTATTCATTTTTACCTATCGTACAAGCTTATTCAAAGGCTGCGGGGGTAGCTGTTGAAACCAGAGAAATTTCATTAGCAAGTCGTATTATTGCTAATTTTCCTGAAAAACTAACGAGTGAGCAAAAACAAAATGATGCTTTAGCTGAGTTGGGTGAATTGGTAAAAAAACCAGAAGCTAATATTATTAAGTTACCCAATATTAGCGCTTCACTTCCTCAGTTAAACGCGGCTATTAAAGAATTACAGGCTTCAGGTTATGCTATCCCCGATTATCCTGAAGATGATGGTACTGATGAGGCACAGGATATTAAGGCTCGATATGCCAAAGTGTTAGGTAGTGCTGTCAATCCCGTGTTACGAGAGGGTAATTCAGATCGCCGTGTGGCAGCTCCAGTCAAAGAATATGCACAAAAACATCCTCATTCTATGGGTGTTTGGTCGTCAGATTCAAAATCTCATGTGGTTTCTATGACAGGTGGTGATTTTTATTCTAGCGAACAATCGGCGGTGATTAAAACAGCAGGTAATGTGAAAATTGAGTGGCTGGGTGATAACGGGGAAACTCGTATCCTCAAAGAAAAAACACCAGTGCTGGAAGGGGAGGTCATTGATGCTACATTTATGAGTCGACATGCTTTATGTGAATTTTTCGAACAGTCGATTGCAGATGCAAAATCTCAAGGTGTTTTACTTTCTTTACACCTAAAAGCCACGATGATGAAGGTTTCTGATCCCATTATATTTGGGCATGCGGTGAATGTTTATTATAAGGATGTTTTTGAAAAACATGCCTCAATGTTTGAGCAACTGGGTGTAGATAGTCGGAATGGGCTAGGTGATGTGTATGTGAAAATTGCTAGCCTTCCGGATGATCAACGGAAAGAAATTGAAAATGATATTCAAGCCGTTTATCAAACTCAGCCTGAGCTAGCGATGGTAAATTCAGACAAAGGCATTACCAATTTGCATGTGCCTAGCGATGTGATTATTGATGCATCCATGCCGGCAGCGTTACGGTCTTCCGGTCAAATGTGGGGAGTGGATGGCAGCTTGCATGATACCAAAGCGATGATTCCTGATCGTTGCTATGCTGGCATCTATCAAGAAGTGTTCAGTTTTTGCCAACAACATGGTGCTTTTGATGTGACATCCATGGGTAACGTGAGTAATGTTGGCTTGATGGCACAAAAAGCTGAAGAATATGGTTCGCACGATAAGACCTTTGAAATTCCTGCAAACGGTATTGTGCGAGTAACGGACTCTGAT
>JAUXDP010000180.1 GCA_030618325.1 Methylococcaceae bacterium
AAATTTCTCGGGGAGGCTTTTGACCCTAACCAATTTAGCTGGCTATATCAGCGTTCCCGAGAATGGCTTGAGACTGAACTGGCCAAGCCATTTGATGGAAAAACAGTCGTAGTCACTCATCATGCACCAACAGCATGGAGCTGGAATGATTCACCCAAGGCTTTAAAAAAACTGGCGTATTGCAATGATTTAAAATCATTTATCCATGAATATGATATTGCTGCATGGTTTCATGGCCATATCCATTCCCCAGCAGATTACCGAATCGCGGGTGCCAGAATTTTAAGTAATCCCAGAGGTTATGTAGGAAGAAGGACTGTTGACAGTTTTGATGTTAATAGAACAGTTGAGATTTAAAGGTGTAAATACCATCCGATCAAAAACTGATACAAATAAGAGTTATGAGCCAAGGAAATTAGAATGAAGAGAGATATGGAGTTGATTAGGGAAATACTGTTTTCCATCGAAGAAGAGAATCCCAAAAAACTGTCTTCCTACAATGAAGATACTGTCAAATATCATCAAGCCTTGTTAATTGATGCAAAGCTTGTGGAAGGTAGCATACTTCCAAATAATCAAATATCCAGTCAAATACCAAATATGGTAATAATCAAAAAACTCAATTGGACTGGGCATGAATTCCTGGATGCAGTTCGCCAGGATAATGTTTGGAATACGATTAAATCAGAATTCAAAGATGCAAGTATAGAAACTTTGATTTCAGTATCCAAACAACTTGCGGAGGGTTGGGCTAAGAAGAAGGTTAAGATATTGCTCGATAACAATGAGGCAGGAGTCGATTAATCTAAGTTGTTAAACAGAAAAACTTATTTTACTAGCCACTGATTCATCACTATATTCTGAAAGTTTTTGATTCTCCTGAAATTGTTCGGCTCTGGCTTTGTTTGCCATTGCTGATGCCTGGTTGGCTACTGATCTATCCTGAGCGGATGGGTTGGCTGGTGCGAGAGCAGCTCTACGGATGGTTTCCGCTTTTTTCAGAGTGGCTACAGGATCACCAGGAACGGCGGAAGTATCAATATTGACTTCACCACCAACGGCATAACTTACACCATCTGAACCTTTTTCAAAACTAAAACTCGCCCCGCCCATTGCCAAACTTCCGGCTGCACTAAGATGGGCTTGCTCATGTGTTTTTACTTCTTGATCTCTTGATTTGAGATACTGTAGTTTTTGTTGTTCTTCTTGGGGTAATTCTGTTTTCAATGCTTCCTTTGAGTTTTCCTCGACCTGCTCGTACCCAGCATTATGATGTTCATTTTCTTTTTCTTTGTTTTTTGGAATTGCAGCATTCCAGATAGAAGGAGAATGATTGGAAATAGAAGCAAGCATAGTGGTTATTTTGTTACAGGCGCTGATGAATAAGCTTAGCAGATAAGCTAGAATTATGACCGGAACAGGATCACGTATAATATAAAAATTTTATCTTGCAGTTGATGACTATCCCTGAACGAATCCAGCAGCTAAGCCGCCAGTTAGCACTTTGCCTTAATAAGGATCGGCACACCATCAAGCGACAACTTGATAGGTCTCGTAGTGAACACAGTAAAGGCAAAGAGCTATCCACACCCTTAGCGCGGTTATCTGAACGTATAGAAAAATCTATAGTAACAAGAAATAATCGTGCGGCCAGTGTTCCAGCCTTGGAATACCCAGATTTACCTATCTGTGAGAAAAGAAATGAAATTGCCCAACTGATCGAAAAAAATCAGGTGGTTATAATCTGTGGAGAAACCGGCTCCGGCAAGACTACGCAATTACCAAAAATTTGTCTTTCTATAGGGCTGGGTAGTGCTGGTTTTATCGGTCATACCCAGCCGCGCAGGATTGCGGCACGTACCGTTGCTGACCGGATTGCTGAAGAGTTGGGAGAATCAATCGGTCAGACGGTGGGTTACAAAATCCGTTTTCATGATAAAACGCGAGAACAGTCACTGATAAAGCTGATGACGGACGGTATTTTATTGGCTGAGTCTCAAAATGATCCGTATCTAAATCAATACGACACCATCATTATTGATGAAGCTCACGAACGTAGCTTGAATATTGATTTTCTGTTGGGTTATATGAAATGGTTATTGCCAAGGCGACCCGATTTAAAACTGATTATTACTTCGGCAACCATTGATCCACAGAGATTTTCCAAACACTTTGAAAATGCCCCGGTCATTGAAGTGTCGGGCCGAACCTATCCAGTCGACATTCGATATCGACCTATCGAACAAATCGAGGAAGATGATGAAACAACGGCGGATCTTCAACAGGCGATTTTGGATGCGGTGGATGAGCTGCATCGCGATATGCCGGGCGATATTCTGATTTTTCTGAGTGGTGAACATGAAATCCGCGAAACCGCAGAATCGCTACGTAAACATAACCCTATAAAATGCGAAATATTACCGTTGTATGCCAAGTTGAGTGTCAGTGAGCAAGAGCGGGTTTTTAAGCCCAAAGGCCAGCGGCGAATTGTCTTGGCAACTAATGTTGCTGAAACCTCATTAACGGTTCCTGGCATTCGCAGCGTTATCGACAACGGCCATGCCCGGATTAGCCGTTATAGTCATCGCAGTAAAATCCAACGGCTACCGATAGAAAGAGTTTCCCAGGCCAGTGCCAATCAACGGGCAGGCCGTTGCGGTCGGGTTGCCGAAGGCATTTGTATCCGCTTGTATTCTCAAGATGATTATTTAGCCAGATCTGAATTTACCGACCCGGAAATTTTACGCACGCATTTATCCTCAGTGATTCTACAAATGAGCAGTTTAAAGCTTGGCGATATCGAAGACTTTCCGTTTGTTGAGCCACCGGATATTAAAATGATTCGCGATGGCAAAAACTCTCTTCATGAGGTCAATGCCCTGGATAAAAGCGGTAAACTTACCGATACGGGCCGGCGTCTGGCAAAATTGCCGACCGATCCTAAATTGGCGCGGATGCTGTTGGAAGCAGATAAACAACACTGCTTGACTGAAGCTGCCATTATTGTTTCTGCACTGAGTATTCAGGATCCAAGGGAAAAACCTGCTGACAAGATGCAACAGGCGGATACTAAGCATGCTGCTTTCAGAGTGGATGACTCAGATTTTTTAACTTTGCTTAATATTTGGACGGTGTATGAAGAACAGAAAAAGCACCTGTCCAACAACAAAATTCGTAAATACTGTCGAGATAATTTTCTTTCTTATATGCGGATGCGTGAATGGCATGATATTCACTCTCAGATTATGCAGGTCATTAAAGGTGAATTGAAACTAAAGCCCAATCAAGTACCTGCCAGCTATGAAGAAATTCATCGGGCTTTATTAACGGGTCTACTATCTAATATCGGCTTTAAGCATGAGCAGTATGAATATTTAGGTGCTAGAAATCTGAAGTTTTTTATTTTTCCAGGTTCCGGGCAGCATAAAGTAAGACCAAAATGGCTGATGGCGGCAGAGCAAGTTGAAACCAGCAAAGTGTATGCACGGAATGTCGCAAAAATTGAACCGGAATGGGTAGAGCAGGCCGGACAACACCTGTTAAAACGAAGTTATTTTGACCCGCATTGGGAAAAGAGAGCAGGGCGAAGTGGGGTTTATGAACGAACGCTATTGTATGGTTTAACCTTACAGGCGAAACGAAAGGTACCCTACGAGGGGATTGATCCGGTGGCGGCTCGGGTTATATTTATTCGTTCTGCTTTAGTTGATCACGAATACCATACCCATGCGCCATTTTTTAAGGCCAATCGAAAGTTATTGGAAGAAGTTGGCTATATTCAGCACAAAGGCCGCAGAGTGGATCTGGTCGAAGATGAAGAGTGGTTGTATCAGTTTTATGAGCAAAAACTCCCTGCCGAAGTGGTTAATGGCATTACTTTGGATAAGTGGCGCAAGCAAGCGGAAAAAGATAATCCCCGGGTTTTGTTTCTAACAAAAGAAGATTTAACCCGAGAACAAGATCATCAAGTGAGTGAAAGGGATTTCCCTGATAGCATGAAAGTTGGGAATTTAACCATTGCTCTACAATATCGGTTTGAGCCTGGACATGAAGAAGATGGAGTAACAGCCCTTATTCCGGTGCATCAATTGAATCAGGTTTCCCAACAACCTTTCGCATGGTTAGTACCGGGTTTGTTGCAGGAAAAACTGGTTGCATTGGTAAAGTCATTGCCAAAACAGCTACGCAAGCATTTTGTACCGGTGCCACAAACCGTTGAACGCTGTCTGGAAATCGAGCCAGATGGCGTGGGTTCACTTTATGAATGGCTAGGAACCCGCTTGAGAAAGCTGACCGGAGAAGCGATTCCCAATAATGCCTGGAATACGGATGAACTTATCGATCATCTACGAATGAATTTCAGAGTAATAGACGAAAATGGCAAACTGCTTGATTATGGTCGTAATTTAACCGCCTTGCAAGAAAAGCATACGGTCAAAGCGGAAGATAGTTTTGACCAATTAGCGGCAGAAGAAATGGATTTTAGTGACTGTGTGCAATGGGTATTCGATGATTTACCTGAAACCTATCAATTCATACAAAAGGGCCAGTCGTTTGTAGGTTTTCCGGCCATTATTGATGAGGGTGATTCGGTAGGGGTACGCATCATCGAGACCCAGAAAAAAGCACAAATTCTGCATCGGGCAGGATTGGTTCGATTGTTTTTGTTACAGATAAAAAAGGAAAGCAAATATTTACTAAAAAACCTGGCTCATGCACCTGATGTCGAATTGACCTATCAACGGTTAAATCAACATCCTATCCTGCCGACAAGGGACTCATCCAGCTATCGGGATGATTTGCTTTATTTAATGATTGCGCATGTATTCACCGAAGGTCAAACGATACGCAGGCAACAGGAATTTGAGCAAAGTTTAAGTCAACATAAATCCCAGTTATTGGCTTTTGCAAATGAGTCCGGAGCCAAAATTATTGCTATCCTGAAGCAGTATGCGGTGTTGCAAAAACAATTACAAAAATTGCCATCTCAGGATGAGGCGGTTCTGGATGTAACTACCCAATTGAATTGCCTGGTTTATCAGGGGTTTTTCAAAACTGTTCCGTATGAAAGTTTAAAATCATACCCCCGTTACCTTAAGGCTATCGAATATCGCATTGGAAAAATGTTTCAGGAGCCAGGTAGAGATCAGCAAAAAATGCAAGAAGCCCGGCGTTTCCAGAAATGGTTTTGGGATCACCAAGTTAAACTGAACAAAAATGAGTGGGTGTTACCGGAACAGTCTAGTTTTCGCTGGATGCTGGAAGAGTTTCGGGTATCACTTTTTGCCCAGCAATTAAAAACCCCTTATCCGGTTTCTGCAAAAAGACTGGAGAAGGCTTGGAATAGTGACCGAGATGATACTAACTAATCTCAGAGTAACTACGGTACAATTTTGCCATGACAAAATATAAAACTGCACCCATACCAAGTCAAAATTTACCAAATGGCATTCCTTACATTGTTGCTAACGAGGCGGCCGAACGTTTC
This sequence comes from Methylococcaceae bacterium, assembly GCA_030618325.1. Taxonomy (GTDB): domain Bacteria; phylum Pseudomonadota; class Gammaproteobacteria; order Methylococcales; family Methylomonadaceae; genus JALSJK01. The sequence continues at coordinate 5,489 of JAUXDP010000180.1, forward strand.
AGTTATTACGGAATGCGGGCTATTTTGGTGGTATTCATGACCCAGTATTTAATGAATAGTACTGGGCAACTGGATGTCATGTCTGAAAATGAAGCGCAGGGATATTTTCATCTGTTCGTTTCCGCCGTGTATTTTATGCCTATTTTCGGCGCTATGCTGGCCGATGGCATACTTGGGAAATACCGCACTATTATTTTGTTATCGTTGGTTTATGTTCTGGGGCATTTTGCCTTGGCGCTTGATGATACCCGTATGGGATTGCTGCTGGGGCAGGGTTTGATTGCTATTGGTGCTGGCGGCATCAAACCTTGTGTTTCATCTCATGTGGGTGATCAATTTGGTGTGTCTAACAAGCATTTGATCAGTCGGGTTTTTGGCTGGTTTTATTTTTCCATTAACCTAGGTGCATTTGCTGCGATGCTGATTATCCCCTGGTTGCTTGATTATTATGGTTCTTCAGTCGCTTTTGCAGTGCCGGGATTATTAATGCTAATGGCAACCATTGCATTCTGGACGGGGCGTTATCGCTTCGTGCATATTCCACCTTCTGGAATGGACTTTGTTACAGAAACCTTCAGCAAAGTAGGATTTAATACGCTGGTAAAACTATCATCCATTTATATTTTTATCGCCATGTTTTGGGCGTTATTTGAACAAATCGGTTCATCTTGGGTTTTGCAGGCACAAAAAATGGATCGAAACCTGTTTGGCTATGAATTATTACCCTCACAAATTCAAGCCGCCAACCCCCTGTTGATCATGCTATTAGTGCCATTATTTTCTTATGTGATCTACCCTGTTCTAACTAATTTCACCAGATTGACGGCATTAACAAAAATGGCAATCGGGCTATTTTTGACGGTAGTCGCTTTTGCTATTCCTTCCTGGATACAAATGCAACTGGATGAAGGCTTGGTTCCACATATTAGTTGGCAGCTTTTGGCCTATGTTTTGTTGACTGCTGCGGAAGTGATGGTATCAAT
>JAUXDP010000211.1 GCA_030618325.1 Methylococcaceae bacterium
GTATAGTTGAAGAGGCCATGAAGGTGTAAAAGCGTTTATTCTTTATCTCAAACCCAAACAGCGTATCAAGGCAGCGCCATACATTAGAGGTCATCGACGACGTGAATGGAACGATAATAGACAGAATCGTGTAAACAAACAAAGATGCTCGCTCACGGCCTAAAGTAGTTTTGGAAAAATGATCTTGAAGAGGGAGTAAAATATCGCGTAGAATGAACATGAATGAGGTCGTTTTGTTTGTATAATCAATGAGTTAAGATCTTTTATTATACAGTAAAACATGGCCTCATTCAGCATTAACCTGTTGTTTTTGTAAGATAAAATAGGATTTTTGATAAGAAAAATCCATCTATATTAGGTATTGGCAATATTTTACTAAATTAGCAATTACTAATATTCTTGTTCGATAAAAACTAGGAAGCTTCAGTTTTGAAAAAAAAGTACCTTTTTAGCTTAGTATAAACTTGATCATTTTTACATAAAATTCGTACTGTATGAACCTATAACTCAATACTTCATTTGTATCGACCAAAATATTTAAGCGCTTTTCAGATACTGAGAGCAAAAAAACAATAGCGTATTACTCGCCCCCTCCCCTACATATCCAAAAAATAAATGCAGTTTTCGCTTTTGAAGTATGCACTCGTGTGCAAGACTGCTTGTCATACTGACGTCAAACTATCTTTATAAACTGGCTTACAGGAAAGCTCAACGCTGCTTAATAGAAGCCGCGACTACCACCTAACAATACATTCATTCCAGCAATCACAAATTCATATCGAATTTTTTAATCGGCTAGCTAATCAACAACCGCTCAGCTCATTACGTAGCCAAGGTATTGATAAAAATATTGATGCTCAGAAAAAAATTATGCCTTAAGTTGGCTTTGCCGATTTCTCCAGAAGAAACGAACGCCCGAACAATCCAATCAGCAGAAACGGGTAATACCATGTCACATAGGTTCCCCCTGCATGCGACTTCCATAACTGCACGGCAGCCGCCAGTGATGCCAGCAATAATGCAAACTCGGTCTCGGTACGACTACGTGCTAGAAAGAATGCAGAAACGCAATAAGATGAAAACAATAGAAATGTCAGCTTGAAGATTGATGACGAACCGATTAATGGCGTTTGCCAGAAAGCAGCCAATTCTCGAAAGTTCCCCCAGAAGCTGAAATAGGTAAAGCCATACTGGTCACTATTAAACCCTTCCTGATGTTCCAGTGTACTTTCCAGCAAAAGTTGCACTGGCCCTTTGCCATCCAGTGATCCGGTAAACACGATCACCATTAGACCAATCAAACCGCCAATTAGGATGAAACCAGCCAGAGATTGCAAGGCTGCATTCCGGTCTCGCCAGAAATGCCATCCGAAAAACAACGGATAAAAGAAAACAGGGAAAAAGAGTACACCTGCGGCGGCAGCCACACAGGCACCCGACAGGAATGGACGATGCAGAAAATAAACTGCCAACAATAGCGTAGCAGGTGGTGCTATGTGTGAAATATAGAGTATGCCTCCTGACATAAATTTATCACCACCTAAGCCCAACACATAGGGGCTGCTAGCATATAACACCACCAGCGAAAGGGCTAGCATACGTCCCCCAAGACGATTACCAATACCATACAAAGCCCATAAACCGATCAGATAAAATGCCAAGCAGGCCAACTGACTGGCTTGATAGGGCGGGCTAACATACTTTTTGGACATAGGATGGAGGTCTGAAGGGTTGTCGTTGGCGCCCATCATCAGCTGAAACGGAATATGCGACAGGTAGAGTAACGGACCATAGGTAGCTGCAGCACCATGAGCCGGCGAATCTGGCCCTTTCAGCGTAGGGTCTGCGTAAGGCATTGTGCCAGTTTCCAGCCAGCGCTGCGCACCAAGATTGGTGTAGTGACCTGCATCTTCAGGTTTTTTGCTCAGTATCACCGAGACGTTAATGATTAACACCACAATGAACAATAATTTTAGTATATCAGCCGACAGGTTTGGCTGCCAGTCGATTACATTTCGACCACGCGACATGGCAAAAGTCCAAACTGTGATCAACCCAGTCACGGCGAACAATGTGCCAAAAGTGAACTCCAGAATCATTTTTGCCTGCATGTCAGTAAATTGACTCTGTTCGAAACGTATTCCCCAGGTTAGACTATCAAGTAAGGGGATAGAAGGCAGCAGTAACAGCACTAATGAAAAGTTTCTACGTGAAAACATCTGGTTGCAGCCCCAGGCTACCAGCACAAGGATTAGCATCCCTATTAAGAACGCATCTGTCTGGTTCAAAACGAACCTACGCATTATCTCTATCAGCAGATCGCTATCTGACATTTTAATCCCCATAATTTGTTCATTTATGATGGTAGCATAAAGGCACTTACCGGACAACTCTCTCTGGTAGCCTTCTTCAATACGTAATGAATCTGAAATCAGCAGCATATTCTAAAATAGAATCGAGCCTAACCTGACAAATATATCAATAACTGCTTTTTACCCTATAATATAAGTAACCTAAGCTCCTCAGCCTCTCCTTTATTTCTTAACCGGTTAGTTAGCATAATGAGGCGATTACGTTTAAAGCAATATCTCAAGGAATACTGCCTTAACCAATCTAAGGGCTCAATCTAAAAACCAGCTTCATGCTCTAACAAGTTGGGTATTAACTAGTTATTTTCTGATGCCAACCAGTTAGTATACCAGTCAACGGTTTGTTTCAAGCCCTCTTCAAAGCCTCGCTTTGGTTTCCAGTTAAGCATGCGTTTAGCTTTTGTACAATCCAGATATTGCTCACGAATTTCATGACTTGCCTGGTTTAAAATATCGGGAACAAGATTCGTTTTCCCCATCGTTGTTAAAATACGTTCCACCAATTCTACTACTGACAAGGGTGTTTCTGTACCAAAGTTAAAATCTTGACCGATAAAGGATTCTTCTGGTAGTTTCTCTGCTAAAGCCAAATAGGCATCAACCGCATCGGCAACATAAAAGTAATCACGAATAAATTGTCCATCACTGCGGATAATCGGCGATTCATTTTCAAATGCTGATTTTATCGTTCCAGGAATAAGGCGGTTGAAATTTAGATCTCCTGCGCCAAAAAGATTACCACAGCGAGTCACTGCTACCGGTGTGCGGTAGGTGTGAAAGTATGACATTGCAATCAAGTCGGTGCATGATTTAGAAACATCATATGGAAAACGGCCAACCAGAGGCGTTTCTTCGGTATAAGGCAAATTGTTATGAGATCCATAAGCTTTATCACTGGATGCTACCAATACGCGCTCTACCAGTGTAGGGCATTGTCGACAGGCTTCTAATAAATTCCACGTGCCTTTTATATTTGCTTCAAAGGTTGATATGGGTGAACGGGAGGCTGTACCAACAATTGTCTGTGCTCCTAAATGAAAGACAGTATCAATTTCATATTCATTGATTCCGCGCAATAAAACATCATAGTCAATTAAATCACCACGCACAATATTACATCGGCTCAAGTAATCTGATTCAAGTAATTTACTTCCGTGTACCCAGTCTCTTACTAAACAAGTGACAATAGCTCCTTTTGACAAGAGTTCTTCAACCATTGATGAGCCAAGTAAACCTGAGGCACCAGTTATAAATACTTTACGATTTTTCCAAAAATTCATGTCCATGTTTTCCAAGGTGGAGTCTTATCGGCCCAAAGGGATTCTAATATTTGTTTTTCACGCAGGGTGTCCATTGGCTGCCAAAAACCATTATGACGATAGGCCATGAGTTCATTATTAGTAGCTAGCGTTTCCAGCGGTTCAGTTTCTAGTACGGTTGAGTCATCAGTTAATAAATCAAACACAGAAGGTTCAAAGACGAAAAAACCACCATTGATCCATCCTTCCTGGGGTTTTTCAGAAAATTCACTAACCTTATCTTCAGTGAGATGCATCGCACCAAAGCGAGATGGTGGATGTACAGCTGTTACTGTTGCAGCCTTTCCGTGAGAGCGATGAAATTCTACAAGCTTTTTTATATTGATATTACCTAGGCCATCGCCATAAGTTACCATAAAAGTCTCATTTCCAACCCATTCCTTTAAGCGTAATATTCGCCCGCCAGTCATGGTTTCTCGCCCGGTATCAATAAGCCCAGTGCGCCAATTAACGCTTTGATTACTGACTATTTCTCTTGAGCCATCACATTGCTCGATGAAAAAATCGCTATTGTGAATAAAAAAGTTGGCAAAATACTCTTTGATAATTTCGCCTTTATAACCGCAGGCAACCAAAAAATCTTCAAACCCATGGCTGGCATAAATATTCATAATATGCCAAAGAATAGGGTGCCCACCAATTTCTACCATAGGCTTTGGTCTGAGGTCAGTTTCCTCAGCAAGGCGTGTACCTAACCCACCCGCCAATATTATTGTTTTCATCAGATAGCCTTTTGCTTCCTTTTATACTATTTTTGGTTTTGGCAAGGGGATAATAAATTGTCCGCCTCTATCTTTGTACTCTTGTTGTTGCCTCATTATTTCTTCAGCAAAATTCCAGGCGAGTATTAGTACATAGTCGGGTTGTTGCTCAAGCAGTGTGTCTACTGGTAAAACGGGAAGGTGCATGCCTGGCGTATATAGATCAAGTTTCAGTGGGCTTTTATCTACAGTATATGGGATTAGATCGGTAGTAATTTGACAATAGTTTAGTAATGTATTGCCTTTTGCTGGTGCGCCGTATGCAACGACTAATTTGCCTTGCTGTTTTAAATCCTTTAATAAGTTAAGCAGTTCACTCTTGTTAGTCGCTACGTCATCAGCAAATTTCTTATAACGATCGAATGTTGTTAGTCCAGCCTTAGCTTCTTCAACTGCCTCAGCTAATACCTCGGGTGCATGTTCAGAATAATGCTCTTTGGGCCCGGCATAGACCCGAATCGAGCCACCATGTACAGGAACATGGTCTATGCGAATAATTGACAAGCCTACTTCATCACAAAGTCTTAAAAGCGCAGTAATGGAGAAATAACATAGATGTTCGTGGTAAACAGTATCGTATTCCAATCGATCCATAAATTCACCCAGATAAGGTACTTCAACAAATACTAGTCCATCGGGTTTTAGCAGTTGTTTTGCCCCTCGAAGGAAATCTTGTGTGTCATCAACATGAGCAAGCACATTGTTACCAATCACGGCATCAGCGACTCCATGTGATTGTTGGACCTGTTTCGCTGTTTCATGACTGAAAAATTCAGTGACCGTTTCTATACCTGCTTTTGTGGCTATTTCAGCGATATTAATAGCGGGCTCTATACCTAAAGTTCTAACTCCCAGCGCCTGAAAACATTTAAGTAAGCTACCATCATTACTGGCTACTTCAACGACTAGGCCGTCATCAATATTCAGAAAATCCACAACCGTTGCCGCATAGCGTATGTTATGTTCAGCAATCGTATCCGAGGTACCCGTCACATAAATATAATTGCGAAATAAAACGGAAGAATCAATGATGTCGACAAGCTGTACAAGAGAACAGGTTTCACAAAAATAAACATCTAATGGATACTTTGCTTCATCGGTAAACTCCGCCGGACCTTTCAAAAAAGAATTGGCCAGTGGTTGATTCCCTAAACGAAGGAAAGGTTTTAATCCATGCTGATTACAGCCACGGCATAACTCGCGTTTTGTATGTACCAAAATCTAT
>JAUXDP010000027.1 GCA_030618325.1 Methylococcaceae bacterium
CCGACATGCTATCACTGTAATATGTGTCTCAGTTACCGCATAGATTAACCTATGTGTATCATCTATTCTACGAGACCAAAAACCTGACAAATTTTCTTTTAAAGGCTCAGGCTTACCAATACCTTCAAATGGTGTTCGTTTTACATTCGAAATTAGCTTATTTATTCGTTTTAATGTTTTTTTGTCTTGTCCCTGCCAATACACATAGTCAGACCAAGCTTCATCTGTCCAAGCTAAACACCTGTTCACTCAATAAGTTCTCTTTCTTGGACCTTACCCTGATGGAACTGCTCAATAGATTTTCTTAAGTGTTCAGCATTTGCAGGGGATTTTAATAAATACACTGTTTCCATCAAGCTGTTGTAATATTCGAATGACATTACTACAGCATCCTCACTATCACGCCTAGTTATGACAGTACAATCGGCATCATTAACTACCTGGTCTAAAACACCTTTAAGCCCATTTCTGGCTTCTGTAAATGAAACGATTCGCATTTTTCACCTCACTTGTTCAAGTTCTTGAACAAGTATAACCCTAAAGCCCCATCTTGTACAAGATATAGGACATGTTATCTTTTAGGCTAACGCTGAGCTAACCTGCTCCAAGCATTTTACCGAACAACTTGATACGAAGTTGATAAACTTAGGGTATCCTAACCAAGGTTATATGGAAAAAACCGCACTGCTTGGGGTCAGCGTTAAGTGATTTGTTATCTGATATAATTTGAAAGTGTAACAGCATGATCCCATTTATATTCTTGCCATTTTTTGAGAAAATGCTCTTTGTAAAGAGTTAGTGGGATTTTTATTTTCATAGTTTCTTTTATTATTTCCCCTTTCAGCAAATATATGATTTCTACCCTACCATAAAAATCTTCAATGTCTCTTAGCTTCGGTGCAAATTCAATAATATGAGAAGGAACCGTAGGGTATTTAGTATCTTCCTTTGAAAGAGATACTGGTAAATACGATAATTCGATAAAGAAATGTTCACTTGCACCATTAGTAATTTTTTTTGGTAGTCGAAATTCTTGATGATTATTTTGTAAATCTACAAATCGAGACCTGCACTTTTCAGGGAAGAATCTCTCGAAAGGATCAAGCTCTGTTAAATCAATATCTTTGACTGTAAAATCAGAACCTGATGTATTGGAAACGTTTAACTCAAAAAAAATATTACCTTGGCTGTCTGGGTGATTTGTACTGGGATTTTGTAACGCCAAACAATTGGGCCTAGGAATGAGAGTGAAAACGGGCTTTATGTGTTGCGAAGCTTCTTCGTTCCATACTTTGTATCCACTTCTAAAGAGTAGTATAAAAAGCAGCGGTATCGAAAAATGACTAAACACCGGTCTCAGTTTTTCTATATTTTCATTGTCGATATTTACCCAGTTAGAAAAAACGGAAAGTGTGAATATCACGAAGGTCAATACACTGAATATATCACTCGAATGTTTTAGTAACCGTATTCCGTAGTTAATCATTTATTTTCATTTGTTGTAGGCTAAGATTATTTTTTTAGATAACAAGTTTTTATCTAGGTCTGATTATCTTACCGTTTACCAGTCTCAGCTGACAAACACTATCTTTCAATCCTCATTTTCTATGCTAGATAACATATAAATCGCCCATGATAACCATATCCAAAAAACATGACGCACAAATTGAATTCCAGCTCCTGGCTGTTTTGAGCTAGTCAACTATGACAACTCGTTGCTCTTATCTTTGTGCCAGTAAAAATTAACCTCACAACTTAATTTGTGCAACTGAGCCTTAACCAAGTCCCTCTGGAGCTAATGTTGAATTCGACCTAACGCTTCTTCAACGGCTAATACCTGTTGTGTTGTTGCCAAAACAGTATCTGGATTTAAACTCATCGAATCAATGCCTATCTTTACCAAATACTCGGCCATTTCAGGATAATCAGACGGTGCTTGACCGCAAAGCCCCGAATGCTTGCCATTTCTTCTCGCTCCCTCGACCGCCAACCTGATCATTTCTTTAACACCAGGATCGCGCTCATCAAAATCTTCGGCAATGATTTCAGAATCTCGGTCCACGCCCAAAGTTAGCTGGGTTAGATCATTAGAGCCAATAGAAAAGCCATCAAAATACTTGGAAAATGCGTCAATCTGAATCACATTATTGGGGATTTCGCACATCATGTAAATCTGTAAGCCATGCACACCACGTTTTAATCCTAGATCAGCCATACGTTGAATAACACGTCTAGCTTCCATTTCCCGACGGCAAAATGGAATCATCAGGATCACATTGCTCAGGCCCATTGATTCTCGAACGCGCTTCATTGCGGCACATTCCAAAGCAAATCCTTCTTCATAGTCAGGGTGGATATAACGTGAGGCACCCCTGAAACCAAGCATTGGATTTGCCTCCTCACGTTCAAACCAGTGCCCACCCAATAAAGCGGCATATTCATTGGTTTTGAAATCAGACATTCTTACCACAACCGGTTTGGGATAAAAGGCAGCCGCGATGGTTCCTACACCCTCTGACAGCCGATCAATAAAATAGCTCTCAGGATTGTCATAACCTTGTGTCAAATCTAGTAGTTGCTTCCTTTCTACAGAATCTTCAACTCGCTCGGGATGGATCAACGCCATGGGATGGGCTTTAATATATTCCGTAATAATAAATTCCATACGCGCTAATCCCACACCATCATTGGGCAAAAAGCTTTTTGAAAACGCCAGTTCCGGATTACCAAGATTAAGCATAATCTTAGTTGATGGTCTGGCCAAGCTGGACAAATCCGTTTTACTTATTTCGTAATCGAGTTTACCTTCATAGATTTTGCCAATATCCCCTTCTGCACAGGATAAAGTGATAAATTGGCCATTATTAATCGTAGTGGTTGCCTTATCACACCCTACTACAGCAGGAATCCCCAGTTCACGAGCAATAATGGCGGCATGACAGGTTCGGCCACCGCGATTAGTCACAATGGCGGCAGCAATTTTCATCACTGGTTCCCAATCCGGCGTCGTAATATCGGCAACCAGAATTTCACCTGCTTTAAAATATTTTAACTGTTCAGTATTCTTGATGATATGAGCATCACCTGTGGCAATTTTATTACCAACAGCATGGCCAGTAATAAGAGGAGATTTTTTATCTTTCAGAATATATTGTTCCAGAATGCTGCCCTGCCTTTGTGAAACCACTGTTTCGGGTCGGGCTTGCACTATATATAACTGTCCATCAATGCCATCTTTAGCCCACTCCATATCCATGGGTCTGTCTTGCCTGGCTTTTACACTGTAATGTTGTTCGATCTTGATAGCATAATCTGTCAAGGTCAAAATATCGCTATCATTTAAACAAAACTGATTTCGCTCTGTCTCTGAAGTGACAATATTTTTTATTGCTTCGCGAGTACGCCCCGAACTGTAAATCATTTTTATTTTTTTAGCGCCAAGGGTTTTCCGCAAGACCGTTCTATATCCTTGAGAAAAAGTTGGTTTATGCACATAAAACTCGTCAGGATCTACTGTACCCTGAACAACATTTTCTCCTAATCCATACGCTCCGGTAATGAAAACAACATCTTTGAAGCCCGACTCGGTATCTAGCGAGAACATTACACCACTTGAAGCTAAATCTGAACGTACCATTTTCATGACACCGATGGATAAAGCCACTTTGAAGTGATCAAACCCCTGATCAATACGGTAATGAATAGCACGATCGGTAAACAAGCTGGCAAAACAACGCTTACAGGCATCTAATAATTCTTTACCACCGTGAATATTAAGAAAGGTGTCTTGTTGTCCTGCAAAGCTGGCTGTTGGTAAATCTTCGGCAGTTGCGGAGCTGCGTACCGCTACACTTAAGTCTTCACCATATTGCTGTTGTAGTTGTGAAAACGCATTTAATATTTGCTCTACTAAATCATCGGGCAATGGAGCTGCATAAACTATTTCTCTGGCTCGTTTAGCTCGTTTGGCAAGGTCGACAACATCATCGGGATCTAAGCCATCTAGCGCATCATGCAATGCTTCCCAAGCATTGGCCTGTTCCAGCATAGATCGATAAGCATCCGCAGTAATGGCAAAACCGTTTGGAATTTTTATATCTTTGGCCGTTAACTCCTGATACATTTCGCCCAGGGATGCATTTTTTCCACCCACTGTAGGGATATCATCTAATGATAACTCATCAAACCAACGGATAAATTGCGATTTTGTAGACATAACAAACTCCTATTTAACTATTTGATAGTTTAAACTACACTATAAATATTAACAGGATATCAAGAGTAATTGCAGTCAATCATCGCCTTTCCTCTTCTTTAGTTTTTTTGGAATATGAACTCTGGAAACTAAAATAGAAAACTATCGCAGAATTGCTATTATATTTAAGGAACGAGTATGGAATAACTTTTACAACTATGGCGCAGAATTTTTCTTCTGCTTGTACGATCTCAAGAGGAGCATAGTTGCGCTATGTGACGATTGAGATCGTACAAGCAGAAGAAAAAGGCAAGTCAGAGTTGTAAAAGTTATTTCTTTACCGTTCCTAAGCAACCCAAACAAATTTCTCTATCTATGCGGAGCTGGATCGCTACCATAATTTTGCTTACTTGAAATTATCCTTAAGTCCAATTCAATATAAATAACAATAAGGAAACACGTATTTTGACGACTTCTATATATCATAAAATTGACAGAGAACTATTAGCAAAAGATTTAGATAATATTAAAGAAAAAGTTTTGGAAGACCTTGGTGACAAAGACTTCCACCATTTAAAAAAAATAGAACGTTGGGGACGATTATGCACTCTACTTGGATATGGTACAGCCTGGATAATCCCTAATCCTATCTCGGCCTACCTCATCAGCCAAGGCATTACAACACGCTGGACAACCATTGCCCATCACATTAGTCATAGAGCCTACGATAAAATCAAAGGGTTACCGACACATTATACGAGCAAGGGTTTTGCCAAGGGGAAACGACGTTATATTGACTGGTTTGAATGGATGCTCCCCGAAGCTTGGGATAAAGAGCATAATGACATGCATCATTATAATCTTGGGGAACAAACCGACCCTGATCAAGTTGAAAATAATACCAAAGATTTCCGAGCGAAAAATATGCCACTTCCCCTAAGATATATCTTGCTGGGAATCATGGCCTGTATCTGGAAATTTGCTTATTATGCCCCTGTTACTTTACGACATTTACGTAATAGCAAAGCCAAAAAAGCCGGTATAGATCCCCCTGCCTTATCCCGCCTAAACGAATGGAATCCTTTAAAACCAGAGGGTTGGGAATTATGGAGTAAATGCTTAATACCCTATATCTCAATTCGCTTTGTGTTAATCCCCCTTCTGTTTTTTCCTATTGGAATCATTGCTACTTTAGGTGGAGCGGTCGCAGCAACCAATGTATTAATCAACTCTCTATTAGCTGAAATGATGGCTAATATTCATACTTTCCTGGTTATTGGAACTAATCATGTTGGTGAGGATTTGTATATTTTTGAAGATAAAGCCACTAATAAGGGTGAATTTTATTTGAGACAAATCCTCGGCTCAACTAATTTTACAACGGGAAGTGACTCCGTTGATTTTGTTCATGGTTGGCTAAATTATCAAATCGAACATCATTTATGGCCAGATATTCCATTAAGTCGCTACCAAATGGCTCAACCACAAGTTAAGGAAATTTGTAAAAAACATGGAATTCCCTATTGCCAAGAACCGGTCTTAAAACGATTATGGAAGACACTTGATATTATGACAGGAAAAACGGTAATGTTAAAGCCAATAATGGAAACCAACTAAATAATATTAATTGCACGGATAATTAATTCACAAGGTGATGTGCTTGTTAGCACTCATAGCACATTGCTTATAAGTGTTCTGAATGCATTTGCTCCAGCAGGTGTATGCCACCAAATAAATGCCCCAATATTTATTAGCACTGTTAACCAAAAAACCATACGGAAAGATTGTTTTTTAGATTTGTGTCGTAGCTTTTGCTGGGCAACAATGGCTCCGGGCCATCCTCCAGCCAAAGAAAGTAAGTGCAAGGTGCTTTCTTGGGTTCTCCATGCCCCACTTTTTGCAGCTGATTTATCCATTGCGTATATGATAAAAGTAAATAGACTTGCCACAAGATAAAGAGGCAAAACCAAAAATGGAATCTTTGCCGTTAAAGTTGAGATACCAACAATAACAAGAAATACAGCAGCTCCAACAATAGATTTAGATCTTTTCATAAATATTCTACTTTGCGGCAGCTTTTCACCCGCTCGGGTCACCCTAGTTGCGCATGGCCTACCTTGTTTATCTGCTGATATTGTATAACTCACCACCTAATTGATTTCTGGTGATTTTTTGCGGCTAACGAAGCCTTTAATATGAACAAAAATGCGTTTTCCACCATCATTCGGAGTGATAAAACCATACCCTTTATCATTATCCCAAGAGGCTATTTTTCCTTTAATTCGCATATTATTCTTTTTGGTGTTATTACATCAGCAACGCAACCAATCAACAAAAACTAACCGATAGAGAACAGCATCCGTGAGCGTGCGAAGTATAATCCTACTTTTCATAAGAACTAGTTCTCATTATTCGTATAATTCCATTGTTTTTTTTGAGCATAGGGCTATTCTATTACCCAATAGAAACAAGTTAGACTTAGAAATAAAAAATGTGGGGACTGGCAAAATGACTACTGTAGCAATAGATTCAAATCTACTTAACGAATTATTTGATAACCAGAAAAATCTTGACGCCATTTTTAATGATGATTTCTTTTTTGATGCCCCAATGATAACTGGAGATAGTATTTCTGAATCTAGTACTTTGGAGGATGAGCTAGATTTCAATTCTAGCAAAGATATATCATCTAATTCTGTGAATAAGTCTTTCCTTCGGGATAGGCGACTTATAGTTACTCTTCTTGTGCCGGTAATATTAGAAATTGCAGCAATAGCTTACGGTATATCATATTTTATGTGAGTGTCAGCTCTGGTTTGAGGCAAATTAATTTAGCCCCAGATTTTAATTTATAGTGTTTCACTATTGTATTTTTCTGAGTTTAATATCTTCCTTCCTGATTTGTTGTAAAACAATCATCAGTGAATATGTACTTCACGTGATTTGTTCTTATCGCTTCTAAGCAGAGCATATTTATCCTGATTACCTTCCATGGGTGCTCCTTCAGAAGTGAGCTGGATAAGTGTTCCTTCATTTTTAATCCAGAATTTTCGTATACTTGAATCCTTACGTGATATTAAAGTAACTCTGCGAGATTTATCATCCCAGGTATATTTACCCTTCTCAAAATACTCTCTGTTAGAGGCTTGCGCATACTGAGTCACCAACAGATAATTCTTTTTGTTTTTTAAGGATAAAGTCATTTTGATACCCGCACAATCTTTACATGGGAGATAGCCATAATAAATGCCACGAAATTTTTGGCTCTCATCAATTGGCATCATATGAATTGAATGATCTCCTTTTCCCCGAGCCTTTGCTCGGGCTTTTTGAACTTCAGCCATAGCTTGCTTGTCCGAATTAGCTATAGCAGTGTTGAAAGAAACGATAAGAACACTGAGTAGCACCAAAATCAGCTTTTGTTTTAAGGGCCTTGTTATTGCTTTCATTATATTGTCACTCACTTAAGGGAAAAGAGCTATGGGTTTGGAAATCACCGTCATTACGAAAGAGTCGCAGCTCTATACTACAATTATTAGGCAATCAGTCAACCGTTGATATTTCCTAAATTCTAATTCCTCAAATGACCATCTCCATAGACCACCCACTTGTAGGTTGTCAGCTCATCTGGTCCAACCGGGCCGCGGGCATGAAGTTTGTCCGTGCTAATGCCGACAACCGATCCCAAACCATAATCGCCGCCACCTGATAATCTTGTCGAAGCATTAATCAATACCGATGCTGAATCAACCTGCTGTTCAAATTTTTGAGCCATTTTCAGACTTTGCGTGACTATGCCATCGGTATGTCCCGAACCATAGTGATTGATGTGATCTATCGCCTCATCAATACCATTGACGATTTTTACCGAAAGAATCGGTGCCAGGTATTCGGTGTGCCAGTCATCTTCTGTCGCGAGAGAGATACCAGGCAATATTTTTTTGGTCTGTTCACATCCACGCAGCTCGATATTGTTTGAATTAAATGCCGTCTGAAGTAATGGCAGTATCTGTTCAGCATACTCTTTATCGACTAATAGCGTTTCCAGCGCGTTACAGACCTGAATACTTTGGCATTTAGAGTTAATCACCAGATCAACTGCTTGTGCGGGATCGGCATCTTCCGCTATATAAAGGTGGCAGATGCCATCATAATGTTTGATAACAGGAATTCGGGTGCCTTCGGCAATACGTTTAATTAAGCCTTTACCACCACGAGGAATCAATATGTCTACATATTCATCCATTTTAAGCAATTCGCCAACCGCTTCATGGCCTGGCGTGCGGATGATCTGTATGGCATGTTGCGGTAGCCCTGCATCGGCAGCACCTTCGATCATGGCATCGGTTAACAAAGTATTAGTTTGTAGCGATTCCGATCCGCCTCGCAAGATGACTGCATTACCGCTTTTCATACAAACTCCGGCAGCATCAGTGGTGACATTGGGTCTCGACTCATAAATAATGCCGATGACGCCAAGAGGCACCGATTTTTTGTAAACCTTCAGCCCAGCTGGATTGGTATGACCTTGCAGCACACGGTTTAACGGGTCTGGTCGCTGCGCCACTTTTCTTAGCCTTAAAAGCATGTACTGCAATACTTTCTCGTCTATAGTCAACCGCTTGGTCATCGCAGCCGACTGCCCATCTTGCTGGGCTTTCATAACTTCCTGAGCATTAACTTCAAGAACCTGCACCTTAACCGATTCAAGCGACTCAGCCATTTTCGAAAGTGCCAGATTACGCTGTGCCTCAGAGGTTGATGATAACTGACGTGCAGCAACACGACTTTGTCTGGCTATATCTTGAACGGAACTGGTATTCATATTCTCAATTTGGTTTGATGAATAGTTCCTACGGTCTCCGTCACGGCCATTAAGTTAAGGGATTTTTCGTGATCATGTAGGTTGGGCAAAGCGTAGCGTGCCCAACTAATCTGTGTTGGGCACGTCGTTCCTCCTTTGCCCAACCTACGTATTTTCTTAACTTAATGGCAGTGACGGTCTCCGTGGGAATTCATGTAAGGACGCTCTGCGTCCCGTGACGCAGAGCGTCACCGGCGGCATTCCCACGCAGAGCATGGGAGGTCTTTTGACCTGCTCGATTTTACGCTAAACCTGACTTTTGCTTGTCAATTCAGTCTGGTTTATTAACCGACTCTGTTTCCACTCAAGTTATCGGTTTAGCTTTTTAACTCCCATACTAGCTCATTATTTGACTAATGGCTTCAACGATAAAAACCAAGATGCATTCCCGAACTCTAGTAACTACAATATCACTTTCTTGAGTGAGAATTAATCATACAAACGACAAGGCTACCAAACTATCCTAGCTATACCGCTTAACCATCTCAGACAATGGAATCGGTTTAATTTTACCGGCATGACCTGCACTGCCAAAAGCTTCATACCGTGCCTGACAAAGCGTTTTCATCGCATCTCTGGCTGCTTTATAAATCTTACGTGCGTCTAATTCAGCTACATTTTCTGGCTGGGCTAAATATTGACGAATAGCACCTGTAGAGGCCATACGCAAGTCAGTATCAATATTTACTTTCCGGACACCGTATTTAATGCCTTCAACAATTTCATCAACCGGCACACCATAGGTTTGGGGAATAACGCCACCATGATTATTGATGACTTTTAACCAGTCTTGCGGTACGGAACTTGAACCATGCATAACAAAGTGAGTATTGGGCAAACGTTGCTGTAATGTTTTTAAACGACTGATGACTAAAACATCTCCCGTAGGCGGTTTGCTAAATTTATAAGCGCCATGACTGGTTCCAATAGCAACAGCCAAAGCATCAACCTGCGTTTGTTTAACAAACTCAACCGCTTCATCAGGATCAGTCAATAACTGACTATGATCCACAGATTCTTCTCCAGTAGGACTATTTTCTAATGACCCTAAGCAACCTATCTCGCCTTCAACCGACACGCCACAAGCATGTGCCATCTCGACTACAGTTCGTGTCACTTTCACGTTATATTCAAATGAAGAAGGCGTCTTCATATCTTCCAGCAAAGACCCGTCCATCATCACCGAACTGAAACCGAATTGAATAGCTTGTGCACAAATATCTGGAGAAGGACCATGATCCCTGTGCATGACGACCGGAATATGAGGATATTGCTCAACTGCCGCAAGAATCAAATGGCGCAAAAACACCTCGCCAGCATATCGATTAGCACCTGCCGATCCTTGTATAATAACAGGGCTATCACAGGCATCAGCCGCTTGCATAATGGCTTGTACCTGCTCCATATTACTGGCATTAAATGCTGGAACAGCGAAGCTGTGTTCCGCTGCATAATCCAAAAGTTGTCGCAATGATACTAAAGCCATGATTGGCACTCCTTGGTCTGGTTTTTTTGAGGCTCTACCATATCACCAACGTGCGCTAATTTAAAACGCGCTAGTGATTTTTTTCATACCAATGGAAAGTAACTCAATTGATTGCTATTGATTCGTTTCTGACTCTCATTTAGTTTCCTACAAAATGAAAATGTCAGATCAGATGAAGACTAATATACTTTACCAGATTTGGTAATAGCAACGCGGGAATGGGTATCGTAATTTTTAGGATGATTTTTCAGATATGGAAATTGATTATCTGTGTTTCTCTCTTGTAAAAAACAACAAGATTTTTGTAGCGCCTTTCTAGTACACAGCTACTAAACTTATAAATACTTTCTAAGTTTGTATTTCCATTATGGGAAAATGGTGGGTCGTGAGCGATTCGAACGCTCGACCATCGCCTTAAAAGGGCGGTGCTCTACCAGCTGAGCTAACGACCCGGAGAGTTGGTAAATTATACTGATAATTATTCTATTTGCAACTCTAACTTTGCGATTTATGTCACTAAACTCAAAAGAATCCCGGCAGCAACCGCTGAACCAATCACACCAGCCACATTAGGGCCCATGGCATGCATCAGCAGGAAGTTATGTGGATTGCTTTCCAGGCCTACTTTATTAGCCACCCGAGCTGCCATAGGTACTGCTGATACACCTGCGGCACCAATTAACGGATTTATTGGGGTGCTGCTAAATAAATTCATGACCTTCGCCATCAACACACCTGTTGCCGTACCAATACAAAACGCGATGGCACCTAAACCCAAAATACCCAATGTTTCCATTTGCAAAAAAGCACTGGCACTAAGTTTTGAGCCTACAGCCAAACCCAGGAAGATGGTCACGATATTAATCAACTCATTTTGTGCCGTCTTGCTCAAACGTTCAACAACGCCGCAAGCATTCATCAGATTACCCAAAACAAACATACCAACAAGTGGGGCCGAAGAAGGTAACAATAAAGCACTCAACATCAGCAACAATAATGGAAAAATGATTTTTTCGGTCTGTCCAACGTGGCGAAGTTGCTGCATTTCAATTTTGCGTTCAGCCTCCGTGGTTAATAAACGCATAATTGGGGGCTGAATCAAGGGAACTAACGCCATATAGGAATAGGCTGCCACAGCGATGGCCCCTAGAAGATCCGGGGCAAGCTTAGATGCAACATAGATGGCAGTTGGACCATCCGCTCCACCTATAATGGCAATTGCGGCGGCATCTTTTAAGGTAAATGTTAGTCCGGGAATGGCATTAAGAGCTAATGCACCTAATAAGGTGGCAAAGATGCCAAATTGTGCAGCAGCGCCTAGCAACAAGGTTTTCGGATTCGCCAGCATAGGCCCAAAATCGGTCATCGCACCTACGCCCATAAAGATCAGTAGCGGAAAAATGCCGGTTTTGATGCCAAAATACAGATAATGCAAAATACCGCCCGGTTCAGCTATTCCAGCTATGGGAATATTGCTAAGTATTGCACCAAAGCCAATAGGTAATAGTAGTAACGGCTCAAAGCCTTTTTTTATCGCCAGAAACAACAGCAGAAAACCAACCAGCATCATAAATGCTTCACCCACCGTAAAGTTGTATATTCCGGTGCTTTGCCAGAGTAAAGTCAGGTTTTCCATAAAATGATGTTTTTGTTCTAAAAGGGACTAAAAATGGACTATAAAATAATCAGAGAATCACCAACAGCAACCATATCGCCTGTTTTTACTGAAACAGCACTGACAGTTCCAGCGGTTTTAGAGCGCACTTCAGTTTCCATCTTCATAGCTTCCATGATTATCACCACGTCGCCAGCGGCCACTGAACTGCCTACTTCAACATTGACTTTTAGTATGGTTCCCGCCATCGGTGAATCAACGGTAACACCACCACTGCTCGCTGAAATGGCCGGTGCAACAGCACCCTGTTCAGCATTAGCTATGGGCTGAATCGATAGCCCTGCACCTGCTGGCGCTACGGCAACATTAAAGTTTTTACCATTTACATTCACCACGTAAGTCTCGGTGGTATCTCCGGTACTGGCAGCGGGGGCTTTCGGTGTTTGAGCCGCAGCAAACGCTTCTGGATCCGGAGCAGGCTCAAAAGCATCCAGATTGCCACGATTACTGATAAATTTCCAACCCACCAGTGCAAACAAGCCATCGATGAGAGCATCTTCCTCTATATTGTCAGCAAGCGTTACACCTTCTTCTTTGGCTTTTGCCTTAGTTTCAGCAATCAACTTGTCCATTTCCGGAGCAATCAAATCAGCTGGCCTGCAGGTAACAGGCTGCCCTCCCTCCAGCACACGCTTTTGAAGGTCTTTGTTGACTGGTGCGGGTGATAGACCATACTCGCCTTTTAATACGCCAGCCGCTTCCTTGGTGATAGTTTTGTAACGCTCACCACTGAGTACATTGATAACAGCCTGAGTACCAACGATTTGTGACGTTGGAGTTACTAGAGGAATAAAGCCGAGATCCTCCCGAACTAGGGTGATTTCTTGCAACACCTCATCAAACAACTCACTGGCACCTTGCTCTTTGAGCTGGCTCTCCATATTGGTTAACATTCCGCCAGGGACCTGACAGGTAAGAATACGACTATCTACACCTTTGAGGCTGCCTTCAAATTGAGCATATTTTTTCCGAATATCCCGAAAATAGGCAGCAATTTCTTCCAGCAGGTGTATATCCAGACCAGTATCGCGCGGCTGTCCGGCATAGCTAGCAACGATGGTTTCAGTCGGACTGTGGCCATAAGTCATGCTCATGGATGAAATAGCGGTATCCGTATTATCAAGCCCAGCTTCAACAGCTTTGATGATGGTACCAACGCTCAACCCAGTGGTCGCATGACATTGCATGTGGATGGGAATATCGACACTGCGCTTGAGACCACTAACCAGGTCATAGGCATCATAAGGGGTCAAAAGTCCTGCCATGTCTTTAATGCAAATGGAATGAGCACCTAGATCTTCAATCTGTTTGCCTTGATTTACGAAATATTCGATCGTATGAACGGGGCTGGTTGTATAAGAGATGGTTCCCTGGGCGTGGGCATCAGTGGTTAATACCGCTTTGATCGCACTCTCAATATTGCGCATGTCATTCATGGCATCAAAAATACGGAAAACGTCAATGCCATTGACGACACAACGCTCAACAAATTTGACAACTACATCATCGGCATAATGACGATAACCCAGGATATTTTGCCCCCGAAACAGCATTTGCTGAGGAGTGTTGGGCATTGCCGCTTTTAGCAGACGCAATCTTTCCCATGGGTCTTCACCCAAATAGCGAATACAGGCATCAAAAGTCGCACCACCCCAGGATTCTATCGACCAGTAACCCACTTGATCCAGTTTGGCACAGATCGGCAACATGTCCTCTACGCGCAGACGGGTTGCTAATATAGATTGATGGGCGTCTCTTAAAACGAGTTCCGTGATGCCTAAGGGACTGGCCTTAGCTGTTTTATTGCCTGGCGTCTCAACCATTCATTTTTCTCCAATGCCTTTTATAAGGTATTTGTGTAGCTGTTCTGTTTACTACTTTGTGTGTTTCGTCCTATGCCGATGTACAGCGGCAGAGATGGCGGCAACAACATCTGAATCAATTTCGTCTTTGGCTGTTTTTTTTACTTCAACCGGAGCTTCCGGAAAAAACCGTAAAATGATAGCCGACATGATGTTGACAGAAAAAATCAACATCGTTAAAAAAATAAAAACGATCGACATTCCAACCAGAGAAAGTTCAAGTCCAGGGGCTAATAATTCGTTCATTTTTCTTAATTCATTCAAAGTTTTGTTTTTTCTAACCAAGCATTATCTCTAAAACGCTGTAGTTATTCAATACAAAAACAAGTTATACTCCTATTTATAAACAACGACATTCAGGCGGGGATATACTTTGCGCGGTTACCCCTAAACCTTTACCCCACAATGCCATGAAAAAACCAAATGTTTAAATTTCTGCGTGGTATTCTTCTGGTTCAACTTGTCACAGCTGGATTTGTGTTTGCAGCAGTTAGCAAATCAGAAGAGGTTGAGCTTGTGATTATGATAATTGCGTTATCTTTGCTGGTCGCTATTTTAGTTGCATTTTGGTTTGCTGGCATTGCCAGAGACATGCACAAAACAGAACAATCTAAAATGCAGGAGCAACATGCCAGGGACCGGGAACAAATCCTAGTGACTGCCGAACGGGAAAAGGCAGACATAGCCAAAGAAAGTTATCAAAAAATAGCAAAAGAGACCAACAAGGCTCACGCCAAAGCTAACTTCAAAGTTGGCTTAGCATTTGCAGCTACAGCCGGCGCAGGCGGTTTAATGATCTTTACTCAATTAGTGACAGTAGGCATGATGGTACTAATTGCATCAGGCAGTGGCCTGGCAGGTTATTTAGCTCGCGCTCGCCAGGAACGACTTTCTAAAAGCAAACAAATAGCAGCAAGTGAAGCCAGACTGATTAATAATGAAAACTCAGCTCCGAAACGCTTAAACTAAAATCTCTATTACTTTTTTCTTTATCTCACAAAACAATATGCGTACTTCCCAATTCCCCCTGAATACTATTAAAGAAACGCCGGCTGATGCTGAAATAGCCAGCCACAAACTGATGATTCGTGCCGGGCTGATTCGTAAGCTTGCTGCAGGACTCTATAGCTGGCTGCCTTTAGGATTAAAAGTGCTGCGAAAAGTAGAAAAAATCACCCGGGAAGAAATGGAAAAAGCCGGAGCTCTGGAAGTATTAATGCCTGCATTGCAACCAGCTGAACTCTGGCAGGAAACTGGCCGCTGGGAACTATATGGCCCAGAACTGGCTCGCCTGAAAGACCGGCATGATCGCGACTTCTGTCTGGGGCCTACCCATGAAGAAATCATTACTGACCTGGCCAGAAATGAATTAAAAAGCTATAAGCAATTACCGATTACTTACTATCAAATTCAGACTAAATTCCGCGATGAAATTCGTCCTCGCTTCGGCATTATGCGTTCGCGGGAATTTATCATGAAAGATGCTTATTCATTTCACCTGGATCAGCCATCGTTACAGCAAACTTACGATTTGATGTATCAGGCCTACAGCAATATTTTTACTCGGCTTGGTTTGACTTTCAGAGCGGTTATAGCCGACTCGGGAGCAATCGGTGGTGCTGTGTCCCATGAATTCCATGTCCTGGCGGAATCCGGAGAAGATGCCATCGCCTTTTCCACAGAAAGTAATTACGCCGCCAATATTGAAAAAGCGGAAGCCATTATGCCTGAAGGAAAGCGTAATGAGGCAAAAACTGAATTAACTTTAGTAGATACACCCGGCCAACACAGCATTGAAGAGGTTTGCCAGTTTTTTAGTATAGAAAATCAGCAATGCCTAAAAACCCTAATCGTCAAAGCGGATGACGAACAAGGCAGGCTGGTTGCTTTATTATTGCGTGGCGATCATGAACTGAATACCCTTAAAGCAGAAAAATTAGCAGGAATTGCATCACCTCTAACTTTTGCAACTGATGAAGAAATCAACCTAACTATTGGGTGCGAGCCGGGATCAATTGGCCCTATTGATCTGAAGATTCCAATTATCATTGATCGCAGCGCAGTATTATTGTCAGATTTTGTCTGTGGTGCCAATCAAAATGACAAACACTATTCTGGAGTCAACTGGGAACGCGATTTAGCATTGCCCAAACAAATCGAAGATATACGCCTGATTGTTGGCGGCGATCCCAGCCCTGACGGCAAGGGTGAACTTACTATTGCCAGAGGTATTGAAGTGGGTCACATCTTCCAGCTGGGCAGCAAATACAGTGAAGCCATGAATGCTGCCGTCATCAATGAACAAGGAAAAAATCAAACCATGCTGATGGGATGCTATGGTATTGGTATTTCCCGAATTGTCGCTGCAGCAATTGAACAAAACCATGATGACAACGGCATTATATGGCCTGCCAATTTGGCACCCTTCCAGGTGGCACTATGCCCCATGAATATGCACAAATCTGTCAGACTTCGGGAAGCTGCTGAAACCCTTTATCAGCAAATGCTGGATGCAGGATTGGATGTATTATTTGATGACCGCAAGGTAAGGGCAGGGTTTATGTTTTCGGATATGGAATTAATTGGTATTCCGCATCGTGTTGTGCTTGGTGACCGAGGGCTTGATAATAGCCAGGTTGAATATCGAGGACGAACCGATACTGAAAACCAGGATATACCTTTAACTGAAATTATTGGATTCTTACAGCAAAAACTAGCTTGATTATTTCATTACTTGATTTGCCATCGTCAGTGCATAAACTACTGCCTGGGTTCTGATCTCATACCGATTACCGGAAAATAATTGCTGGCTGGTTTCGATAATATCTGGCTTCTGGATCCAGCCAAAATATACCGTACCAACCGGCTTGTCAGGTGTTCCACCTCCAGGCCCGGCAATGCCACTAACCGCAATAGCGCAATCGGCTGAACTATGTTGAAGAGCACCGATCAACATTTCTCTGATTGTTACATCACTCACTGCGCCAAATTCACTTAAAGTTTGTTCCGAAACACCAAGCATTTGTTGTTTTGCAAGATTACTGTAAGTGACAAAACCACGATCAAACCAACCGGAACTCCCAGGAACTTCTGTAATTGCCTTAGCAATTCCACCCCCAGTACAAGATTCGGCCGCAGCTATTTGCATACTTTTTGCAGATAATAAGCGGCCTAATCGTTCTGCCAAAATATAGATTTCTTCGTTCATTGTTAATGATTGTATCCATTAAACTTAGAAAAATCAGTCATGTCG
>JAUXDP010000166.1 GCA_030618325.1 Methylococcaceae bacterium
TAAGGATTTATTTCTAAGCTTGCTCAGTTGCTTGGATTTAACGGTTGTTAAATTAACTCCATCAAGAATAACATCCCCTGATGTCGGTTTATCGAGCCCCCCTAGCAGGTGCAGTAAGGTACTTTTCCCTGAGCCTGACGCACCCATAATCGCAACTCGTTCACCCGTGGAAATATTCAAATCCACGCCTTTCAATACTTCAACGTCAAGCTCACCTTGGGTAAATCTTTTTCGTAGTTGACGGCACTGGATAATAGTCGGTTTATTCATAACGCAATACTTCCGCTGGATTGACTTTTGATGCCTGCCAGGCAGGATAGAGGGTTGCTAGCAAAGATAATAAAAAAGCAATGCCTGCAACCGTATAAACATCTGACCAAATTAATTTTGAAGGCAGCTTACTGATTGAGTAAACATCAGCTGCTAAAAACTCAACCCCAAAAAAACGTTCAATGGCAGGAACAATGGTTTCCACATTCAAAGCTAGGGCAATGCCGCCGATAGTACCCAGTACCGTACCAATCAATCCGATAATGATTCCCAGAACTATAAAAATACCCATTACCGATGACGCTGACATTCCTTGGGTCTTTAAAATAGCAATGTCGCCGTGTTTATCGGTTACAACCATGACCAATGTAGAAACAATATTAAAAGCTGCAACAGCAACAATTAATAACAGAATAATGAACATAACTTTTTTCTCTGTTTGTATCGCTTTATAGAAATTACTATGTGCTTTAGTCCAATCGCTAACACGATATTCGTTAAATAACTGATTAGCCATATCCCGAGTAATTTGAGGAGCATTAAATAAATCATCCAGCTTCAGTCTTAATCCTGAAACACTGTCTCCTAACTGAAACAACTTCGCAGCATCACTGATATGAATCAAAGCCATATTTCGATCATATTCGTACATCCCCACCTTAAATACACCAACCACGGTAAAGCGGCGTAACCTTGGCAAAATACCTGCAGGTGTAGAATTAATTTGTGGGCTGATAAGGGTTATTTTATCACCCGGAATCACACCGAGATATTTCGCCAATTCACCACCTAAAACAATCCTGAACTTTCCAGCTTCCAATTGATTTAGTTTTCCAGAAACCATTTTCTCAGCAACTTCTGAAACCTTGGGTTCTATTTCCGGCTCAATACCTCTTATCAAAGAACCACTCACCCGTCGGTCTGCATTTATCATGGCCTGACCACGGACAAACGGTGCCGCACCTTCAACGTGAGGAAAATTAATAATTTTCTTTTCCAGTGCTCGCCAATCTTTTAAACCATCACCAATACCAGTGATGGTCGTATGTGAGGTCATGCCCAGGATTCGTTCTCGTAATTCCGCTTCAAAGCCATTCATGACTGACAAGACAGTAATTAATGCGATGACCCCAAGGGCTATCCCAAAAACTGAAGTCATGGTAATAAAAGAAATAAACTGGGTTCTGCGTTTTGCCCGGGTATAACGCAAACCAATAAATAAAACGAGTGGTTTAAACATGAAAAATTATTTTAGTGTAACCAGAAAAGGGGAGGTAGGTTTATTTACAGGAAGAACAAAGCCCATATAAACAAAGAGTGTGATCAGTCAATTCATAGCCTAAATCCTTTGCTATTTGTTTTTGCCTTTTTTCTATAGTCTGATCTGTGAATTCATCAACTTTACCGCATTTAACACAGACGATATGATCATGATGGACACCACGATTAAGCTCGAAAACCGAGTTTCCACCTTCAAAATGGTGTCGGGTCACCAGACCAGCTGCTTCAAATTGGGTTAACACGCGATAGACCGTTGCCAATCCAATTTCTTCATTAGCACTCAGCAAAATTTTATAGACCTGCTCTGCGGAAAGATGTCGCTCTTCAGTTTGTTTTTCTAAAATATCCAGAATCTTGATCCTGGGAAGAGTCACCTTCAGTCCAACATTTCTTAAATCTTGTGTTTCCAATTTTTAACCTCGAAAATCCATATAAATTGCGGATCGGCACTATTGTAGCCTTTTTTAACCAGCTTCAGCACATCAGTTTTTTAGAAATATCTGATAACTTCAGGTATTATTTTATATTTGCTTTATCTTTACCTGCGATTTCATGAGAAAAACCACCTGTTTGTTACTTTTATCGGTCAGTATCCCACTAACCTCTTGTTCAACAATCTCAGACCATTTGCCGGGTGTTTACAGACTCGATATTGAGCAAGGAAATATTATTGATCAGACCATGATTGATGAACTCCGGCCAAATATGACGAAAAGACAAGTATTGTATATTCTTGGCTCACCCATGCTCATTGATGTGTTCCATCAAAAACGTTGGGATTATATCTACTCAAGACAACCAGGGGGAGAGGCGCGTCAACAACAGAGAATTTCGCTTTTTTTTAAAGATGACACCTTAGTTAGTGTACAAGGCGATTATAGGCCAAGCACTTTACCCGTGGCCAGAGTTAAAACCGATACTACAGTGGATGTGCCCAAACGGGTAGAAAAGAAAACAGTATTTGGAGAAATTGTTAAGTTTTTCACTTTTGACGATGAACCCAGTGCTAAAGAAGAAAAAGAGTCATCAGGGGAAAAAGAAGCTGATACCGAAAAACAAACTGAATCGATCACACCTGAACCAGAAATGACACCTGAAGGCGTTGAAATACAACCCCTACCAGATACAAATCAAGATATCAGTTCAAAATCAGATTCGGATTTGGAAGGCACCAAAGAAGATCTGGTAGAGCATGAAACCACAAATGAAGCACCCTCTTCCGAAGCGACTGATTCCGAGGCTCCATTACCAGATCAACAATCTAACGACCTAGAACAAACCGTAATTGAAAACACCGAAGAAGTGGCTAGTGAAGACGCAGAAAGCCAAGAAGATACATTCTCTAAACGAGTTGAGGAATTAAGCAAACCACCAGCAATGCATATACCTGATTAGCTATAGGGCACCTCTATTAATTCTGGCTGAGCAGCTATGCGTTTAAAATATTTGAGAACAAGACGAAGATTGCAGTTAATAGCTGGCTATTAACAAGATTTTCAACGCAGTTATCGAATATTTTAAGCGTGTAGATGCCAGTCATGAATTAATAGAGGCGCACTATAATTCGCACCACGATTAGACTTCATGCGATCAAGGATCGTGGCGCGAAATAAAAATTACTGCATCAAAACAATTGCCTGTTCCAGTGCCTCATTAAACTGATTTGGTGCTTCTTGGGGAATAAAGTGACCCACATCTGGAACTAAAACAATTTTATCCTTAATAATTGGCATATTTTTGCGTATAGCATTTACGTGTACAAAAGACATTGATAGTTCTTCCCGTACTCTCTCATAATCATTGGCAACCCACTCAAGCAGCCCGACAAAAGCACTAACACCAATGTCTTTGGGTGCAGAAGCCATGTCTGAAGCAATTTCATCTACCAACGATTTATCTGCTGTTGGAGCAAACATGCTACTGACCATCTTATAGGTTTCCTTCCTAAAATCTGCCCTAAAGGGTGCGACCATTTCAGGAATCTTATCCTCTTCAGGCCACTGAAAACCCGTGGCAAAAGAATCGACTGCAACTACACCTGCTACAATATTTGGTAACCTGACTGCAGTTTCCATTACGACAGAGCCCCCCATAGAATGGCCGATCAAAATAACCTTTTTCAATTGTAATTGATTAATGACTGAGACTACATCTCCAGAAAATCTTTCAATCGTGTAGTCCTTACGATCCAATCCTGATTGGCCGTGCCCAGCCAAATCCAAAGCTACAACCCGATACTGGGTTGAAAAATAATCAATCTGGGCTTGCCAATAACTTCTGTCACACATCCAGCCATGGACAAAAACCAGTGTAGTTTCGCCTTGTCCAGCATCAGAATAATTAATAGTGACATCATCTTCTGATTGAACAAATAGTCCTGAGGGGCCAAAGCCAAGACTGGCGCAACCCACAAGATTAGTGGCAACCAAAAGTATTATTATTTTTTGTAATTTTTTTATTACCCTGTTCATTTTTTAACAACTCCAGTTGTCTTAGTGTTTTAATAACTATTTCTCCAGAGATAGTAATACTTCTAAAAGAAAAAAGAAAGTCTGTCTGACAAACATTTGACAACAGAATAATTACTGTTTAATTTCTCTAGTTTCTTCTCAAGAATACACACCCTAAATGGCGGAAAATCAACTGGCTGACTGGCATAGTCGCGCACAACTATTTCAACAGGAAATTCAGAAAGCGGTAGTTGGTATGGAACGAGCGGTACGACTCATTACCGTTGCCATTTTTGCCCGTGGTCACGTTATGTTGGAAGGCGATGTTGGTGTCGGAAAAACCACCCTGCTGCGTGCGGTTGCCAGAGGTATAGGCGGTGCTTATGAGCGTATAGAAGGCACTATTGATTTAATGCCTAACGATCTGGTCTATCACACCTATATTAACGAAGCGGGAAAACCGCAAGTTGATCCTGGCCCCATACTTAGACACGGCGAGGAACTGGCCACATTTTTCTTTAACGAAGTTAACCGCGCCAGACCTCAAGTACATTCTCTGTTGCTACGGATAATGGCTGAAAAAAGTGTGACGGCATTTAACCGCGAACATTTTTTCCCCTATCTACAGGTTTTTGCAGACCGAAACCGGGTCGAAAAAGATGAAACCTTCGAGATTCCATCTGCGGCACGCGACCGATTTATGCTGGAATTGCGCATCGAAACACCAGACGATACTTCTGTACAAAAGGAATTAATGTTCAACCCAAGGTTTTATGATGTCGATAAACTGATTGCTACCATCCAACCAGGCGTTTTGCCTTTTCGAGAACTCAACGACATCAGCCACCAGATTCAACATCAGATTCAGGCGAGTGAAACCCTGCAACACTATGCTTTACAGCTTTGGCAGGCAACCCGTGATCCACAGGCATTCGGTGTTTCCCTTGAAAATGTGGATATGGAAAGATTAATTCTAGCTGGCGCAAGCGCTCGCGGTGCAGGCATGTTAATGCGGGTAGCCCGTGTGATTGCCTGGTTAGATAATCGCGATCATGTCATTCCAGAAGACTTATTGGATATTTTTCATGAAGTGATGGCACACAGAATCTTCTTTAATCCTACTTACGAACTGCGCCGGGATACACTAGCCCATCAGTTGACCCAACAAATTCTGGAAAAAGTCGCTGCGCCGTGATTGAAGAATTCCACTACCATATCCCCTGGCGGACCAATAACGCACATCCCGGCCGACATGCTAGTAACCAGTCTGGGAGCGAGCAGGAATTCCATAGCCACGCGCCGTTAATGTCCAGACCCGAAGCACGAAATATTGATGTTCATGCCAGTTTGCTCGATCCTTTCGGTCAATTTGTGGTTAGGACCTATCGGCAACGCAGTAGCATTAATGTTAACCTGATTGCTGACCTATCAGCATCAATGAATTTTCAAAACAAGATGCAATTACTAGGTGATTTTTGTGAATCCCTGGCTTTTTCTGCTTATCGCAGCGGGGATCATTTTGGTTTTTTTGGCTGTAATGAGCAATTGCAGGAAGAATTTCATTACCCAAACCGGTGGTATAAAGGCGGTTTACCTCAACTGTCGGCAAAGCTGCGCAGTTATCATCCCGATGGCCATAATTGCTACGGCATTCAGAACAGTCTAGAGTTCTTGCCCCGGCAACGCTCTCTGGTTTTTTTGGTATCTGACTTTCATTTCCCAATGGCAGAGCTCACCGATACACTGGAAAAGCTGATTAAGCATGATGTTATTCCGATTGTTCTGCGGCATCCCCTAGAATATCAGCAGTTACCCGAGTGGGGTTTGTTTCGCTATCAAGATAATGAAACCGGCCAAAGCCGCCACCTATTCATGCGGCCAACATTAAAACAAAATATCATAAGTCAGTTTGAACAAAAGCAACAACAACTGCAACATCAATTGAGTCAGTACGGTCGTCGAGCATTTTTTATCCGTGATCATTTCAATCCCGATCAAATGACGCGCTATTTCTATGAACAGTAGACTCCTGCTTTTTCTGGCAGCGCTACTTATTTCTGTATGCAGTGTTGCAGAAAATAAATCTCCTATACAAATCGAATTAGCAAGGCAAAGGAATTTTGGCTATAGCTTGGGTGATGAAATCGTCACCACCGCTTTAATCAACACTGGCTTCGGCTATCAACTGGAACCAGCATCCATTCCAAAACCGGGACCGGTTAATAATTGGCTAACTTTAACCAAAACCAAACTTGAACAAGGTAGCAATGGCTATGACTATCAGTTACAGCTCTATTACCAAGCTTTTAAAAGCGTAAAACAGAGTACACAACTTACTATTCCGGCAGTAGAATTACGTTTTGTTAATTATCTGAAAAGCACCAGTAAATCCATTCCCTCCTGGTATTTTATTTACAATCCTTTAATTCTGGGAACAACGCCAGATAATCAAGTTAGCATTCAAGGTCCGATAAAACCGGTGTACCTGAATACGACATCTCATTATCCTGTGATTTTCTGGCTAATTATGTTCGCTACCCTGTTATCGCTTTATCTTGTCTGGATCTATGACAAACTGCCTTTTTTTCGGTGCTCTGGCGGTCCTTTTGGACGAGCTTGTCATACCATGAGCCAATTAAGTAAAACAACTGATTCAGAAACAAATAATCGTGAAGCATTATCATGTTTTCATAAAGCCATGAATGAATGTGCCGGTAAAACAGTTTTTAGCAAAAATCTGGCTGAATTTTTCCAACATCATCCACAATTTTCTGGGGCAAAGCCCGAAACAGAAAAGCTATTCAATTATTCCCGGCAACTATTTTTTTCCCAATCAGTCACGCAATCAGCCACACAGAGAGAGGCCATCACAACTCAACAAATGTTATCGCTCTGCCAGTGGTATCGAAAAATTGAACGAGGCTCCCGGTGGAGCTAGAATTTACCAACCCTTGGTTACTTTTATTATCACCACTGGCATTAAT
>JAUXDP010000243.1 GCA_030618325.1 Methylococcaceae bacterium
TAGCGAAAAAACGTAATCCGACATTCTACAGAGTTGTCGGATTACGTTTTTTCGCTACACTCTAAAATCTCATCCAACCTACATATTAGTAAATATTTATATTATAATACGAAGCCGCAGCCAAATATGACGTAGAAACCCACTTATCCCCTTCTAAAAAGTTTGTAAGGAAAATTCAAAATACTCATGACTCCTCAAAACAATTGGCTAGACAAACTAGTTGCTTATTCATTACGAGGCGGCTTACCTCTTTTTATTTTCTTCCTCTCTTTAACTCTGGGAGCAATTGCCCTGGCATTTACTCCACGCGAGGAAGAACCCCAGATTGTGGTTCCGATGGCGGATATTCTGGTGAGTGCACCTGGACTTTCAGCACAACAAATTGAGAAACAGGTCACCCTGCCTTTGGAGAAATTATTATCCCAAATCCCCGGTGTTGAGCATGTTTACTCCACATCTAGAACGGGAAATGCAGTTGTCACGCTGCGATTTTTTGTCGGTGAAGATCGCGAGGATTCATTATTAAATATTTACAATAAACTTTATTCCAATCAGGACCGCGTCCCTGCCGTTGTTAAAAACTGGGTTGTTAAGCCTGTAGAAGTGGATGATGTGCCTATCGTTTTATTAGGATTATGGAGCAGCCAGCCAGATCGCTACAACGATTTTGAATTAAGACGATTTGCTGATGAGATAACCACACATCTGCAACAAATTGAGGACACTAATCAAATTAATATCACGGGTGGTCGATCTCGTGCCATCAATATATTATTTAATCCACAAAGTCTAGCAGCTAGAAAAACGACGGCAGCAGAAGTGGTTCATGCCATTACCAAGTCTAATCAATTACACAGTGCTGGGCTGGTGGCTTTTAATAATCAGTCCGTCGTCCTGGAATCCGGTGATTTCTTGCGTACCCTTGAGCAAATTAAATCTCTGGCTATTAATGTTGTCGACGGTATTCCGGTTTATTTACAGGATGTCGCAACAATAACCGATGGCCCGGCTGAAGTGGAAAATTACAGTTGGATAGAGTTTTCAGCCAATCATCCTACCTTAAAACAGCATAAAGATGATTATCCAATAGTGACACTGGCCATTGCCAAAAAACGAGGCGCTAATGCCGTTTGGGTAGCAGAAAGTGTGCATCAAAAAATGCTGGAATTACAGCAAGAATTATTGCCACCTGAAGTACATCTTGAAATTCTGCGCGATTATGGGAAAACGGCTAATGATAAGGTCAATAACCTAACCAACAGTCTGGCTTTCGCGATATTTACCGTAGTCGTTTTTATTGGAGTTTTTCTGGGTTGGCGCCCTGCTCTGGTGGTAGGCCTGGCTATCCCGATATGTTATGGCCTAACCTTGATGTTGGATATGGCCTTCGGCTATACCATTAACCGAGTGACTTTATTTGCGTTAATTTTGTCACTGGGCTTGCTGGTTGATGACCCGATCACCGGAATTGATAATATTGAGCGATTTATGCGTCAAGGCACAGGTGATTATAAAGATCGAATTATCGATGCCATGGCCGAAATCCGTTCTGCCCTACTGATGTCAACGGTCACCATTATTCTGGCATTTGTACCTCTGGCTTTTATAACAGGCATGATGGGGCCATACATGGCACCCATGGCTTTTAATGTTCCGGTGGCCGTTTCATTCTCAACACTGGTCGCTTTTATGGTCACCCCATGGCTAGCAAGTAAAGCACTAAAGCCGACCGAAGAAGCCGAAACCTCACAAGGCCTGCTATCCGTTTATCAAGGTTTGCTTGGGCCATTTATAGCCAGCCGTAAAAAGGCCTGGATACTCATTCTCATTGTCATCGTTATTTTTGTAATCACCGTCAGCTTGCCTTTATTCAGGGTTGTTCCACTCAAACTATTGCCGTTTGATAATAAGAATGAAATGCAGATCCTGGTCGATTTGCCCGAAGGCAGCACGCTTGAAAAAACGGCTGCCATCACCAAAGAAGCAGCAATGATCGCCAAACGTCTTCCAGAAATCAATGCCCTTGCCAGTTATGTGGGCGAGCCTTCGCCGATGGATTTTAACGGACTGGTCCGACATTATTATCAGCGCAAGGCACCCCATTTGGCTGATATCCGATTAACACTAGCAGAAAGTGGCCTGCGCGAACATCAGTCTCATGCGGTTTTATTACGACTGCGTAAAATGCTGGAACCACTTAATACCAACGGTGTTTCAATCAAAGTAGTAGAGGTTCCTCCAGGACCACCCGTATTAAGTACGGTCACGGTGGAAGTTTATGGCAAAACGCTTACTCCTTATGAAAATCAACGTGAAGCAGCTGGAATGATTATGGATCGACTCCGCCAGGAACCATTTGTGGTCGAGGTGGATTCCAGCGTTGAGGCTGACCAAAAGCGCTGGCGTTTTTCTGTAGATAAAGAAAAAGCCGCTTTATCCGGAATTTCTACTGAAGATGTTGCTTTCAACTTGGAATTAGCCAATCACGGTCACGTTGCTGGGTTTTTTAATCTGGAACGTGAATCCAACCCCATACCCATTAATTTGCGCCTCCCCAAAGCGTTGCGAACCAGTCAGCAAAATTTAGGAGTATTACCACTTAAAAGCTGGGCAGCCAACGGATCACAATCATTAATATCACTAAGTGAACTTGGTCAATTTGTCGAGAATAATGCCGACAAAGCTATCCATCACAAAGATTTGAGACCCGTCGTTTATGTGATGGCCGAGCTGGAAGGCCGAACGCCTGCCGAGGTAGTTCTGGATGTTCAAGCAGATTTGGGCTTGGATGAAGCAGACGAATCAGACTGGCAAAGCCGTACCTATTTTAATTCCGGTGGCGGCATTCCTTGGCAATTACCCGATGATATTGAGGCTGTTTGGGATGGCGAAGGCGAATGGAAAATTACCATTCGAGTCTTTCGAGATATGGGAATAGCGTTTGCTTTTGCATTGATTGCCATTTTTTTTGTATTACGAATGCAAACCGGCTCATCTACTTTATCAGGCATCATCATGTTGTCAATTCCGTTAACCTTTGTTGGTATCATGCCGGGTTTCTGGTTATTGAATCAATTTGGTGAACGCTTTATCGGCAATTCACCTGATCCGGTGTTATTTACCGCAACCGCGATGATCGGCATGATTGCCTTAGCCGGCATTGTAATCCGCAACTCCCTAATTTTGATAGAATTTATTATCCAGGCCAGAAAAGCAGGCATGGCGTTACATGATGCTTTACTCCAGGCGGGTGCAATTCGGATGCGCCCCGTGCTATTAACTGCCGGAACCACATTATTAGGTAACCTTATTATTACCCTTGATCCTGTTTTCAGCGGCCTGGCCATTGCCATCATTTTCGGTATTCTGGCTTCAACACTATTTACTCTAATCGTAATCCCGGTAGTTTATTACTTGATTTACTCATCTGACGAAGCATCACTCTAGGAGTTGTCCGTGAATAACTTGAACATATTGCATCTCATCTTCAGGCCATCTTTGGCCGATCTTCAATCTCAAAATCCTCAACGTAGCCTGCTACGCCTGCGGTTTTGTTCAATCAGATCGACCAAATCTGACCTAAACCTGAGCGCAATAATGCCCAACTTATTCACGGACAACTCCTTAGGACTTTATCATGGACAATAAAATTAAAACTTTCGCTGTTCCTATCATTGCAATTTTGGTGCTGATACTCATGATTATGTGGCTGGCAGGCGCCTTTGATGACAAAATTGAACCGGGTGAGATTGCGGCAAAAAATACCTACACAGGCAAAACCTTAACCCTAGCCATGCGCCAGGTTGCCATGCATGAGGATGTACCTGCAACGGTACAATCCAGCCAATCAACCAATGTTGCCGCACGTATACTTGCACCAATTAAAGCTATCCACGTTAAAGCAGGTGATATGGTCA
Organism: Methylococcaceae bacterium; assembly: GCA_030618325.1. Lineage (GTDB taxonomy): Bacteria > Pseudomonadota > Gammaproteobacteria > Methylococcales > Methylomonadaceae > JALSJK01. The sequence goes on from JAUXDP010000243.1 coordinate 3,918, forward strand.
AAAAAGGTGATGTACTGATAGAGCTGGATAGCAGGAACATGCGCGCCAATACAGCCCAGGCACGGGCGAATATCAATGCGACTAAAGCACAAATGCTGGAGGCAAAATCAAGCTATCTAAGAATCAAAAAGTTATACGACAAACAAAGTGCAACCAGAGCTGACTTTGAAAAAGCTTCAGCAAATTATGCCAGTTTAAAAGCGCAACTAGTGAGCGCCAATCAATCATTGCAAGCAACTGCCACCACCCAAAGCTACGGCAAAATTAAAGCCCCTTTTTCTGCAAGAGTCACAGACCGTTATGCAGAACCCGGAGACTTGGCTTCTCCAGGAATGAAACTGCTGACCTTATATAACCCCCAAGCACTACGCATTAATGCCAACGTTCGTGAATCTTTAGCATTATCACTGAAACAAGGCCAAATCCTGCAAGCCCATATAGCGGCCCTCAAGATCAATATCTCCGCAACCATTGAAGAAATAGTGCCAGCCGCCGACCCCGGAGCACGCAGCTTCCTGATAAAAGCTAAAGTAGAACCGCATCTCCAACTACTTCCCGGTATGTTTGCCAGAATCCAAATCCCCACCGGAGAACAGCAACAATTATTAGTTCCTCTAGACTACATCAAACAAGTAGGGCAGCTGGATATGGTCTGGGTATTGGAAAATGCAATACCCGTGCGCCGGTTTGTCCGTATTGGCCAACGGCATGGTGATCAGGTGACGATTATTTCAGGGCTTGCTACCGGTGAAAAGCTGATTACCCCATAGATAAAGCCCTCTATTGATGGAGAGCAACTGTGTTAAAAATCAAGCTAATTTTCCATGATTAGGATTCCAATCACTATTATTTCTAATCATGGAATTAGCCATTATTATTAATTTTCTCATGCAAGCAACCAGG
>JAUXDP010000275.1 GCA_030618325.1 Methylococcaceae bacterium
GAAATTATTAGCTGTCGATACCTCCACTGAAGCCTGTTCAGCTGCACTCTACATCAACGACACTATCACGGAACGATATGAGTTGGCACCGAGAGAACATACCAAATTGATATTACCCATGATAAATTCATTAATGGCCGAGGCAAACATTGAAGCCCAGGACCTTGATGCGCTTGCTTTTGGTCGTGGCCCAGGTTCATTTACGGGCGTAAGAATTGCGACAGGGGTTATTCAGGGAATTGCCTTTGCAGCAAACTTACCCGTTATCCCCATATCCACACTGGCTGCAATTGCCCAGGACTGCATTGAAAACACCGAAAACAATTGTATTTTTACCGCAGTTGATGCACGTATGAATGAAATATATTGGGCCATTTATCAACGCAACCCAGAGAATATTGTTGAACTATCTGGCTTGGAATCTGTTGGCCCTGTGGTAAATATTGATAGCTTGAAACTAAAAGGATTTGGTGTTGGTTCAGGCTGGAAAATCCACGAAACTGAGTTAATAACCCAATTGGCGGATTCCGTTACCCATTATGATGCAAACTATCTGCCCAAAGCTTCTGTAATTGCACGTTTGGGAGTACATGGCTTTAACAACAACCAAGCGGTTCCGGTTGAACAAGCTATGCCGGTGTATTTGCGTGATAAAGTGGCTAAAAAGGAATCTGAGCGGGTTTAGTTTAAGTTCTAGTTGCTGTGAAAAAGAAAAAGAAAAAAAGTAAAACCAAATCAAGTAGTAAAAATACACTATGGAAAAAAATCCAGCGACTTTTTCTGTATGTATTTGTATTCGTTGTTGTTGCTTCGGTCGCTCTGGTTTGCCTATTCCGCTATATTCCACCCCCTACTTCAGCATTTATGCTGCATCAGCACATTACTGATTTTCAAAACGATAAAGGATTTATTAATATCAAGTATCAATGGGTTGACTATGAGAAAATTTCAGTTTTTGCTTCAGCTGCTGTCATTGCCGCTGAAGATCAGCGTTTTCATCAACATTCTGGATTTGACTTAGACGCCATTCTCTCTGCTGTGGAAGATCATCTTGCTGGCGATAAACTAAGAGGAGCTAGCACTATCAGTCAGCAGGTGGCAAAAAATCTGTTTCTTTCTCCCGCACGTAGTTTTTGGCGTAAAGGAGCAGAAGTCTGGTTTACATTTTTGCTTGAATTATTTTGGAATAAACAGCGTATTCTGGAGGTTTATTTGAATATTGCTGAATTAGGCGACCACATATTTGGAATAGAAGCGGCCAGTCGATATTTTTTTGGAATTTCAGCGAAAAACCTGTCTGCTAAACAGGCGGCTCTAATGGCTACGACTCTACCTAACCCCAAAAAATTCCAAACTAATCGACCGACAAGCTATTTACGAAAAAGACAAACCTGGATTCTGGGCCAGATGCAGAATATGGGATATAAAAAGATTAAATGATTGCCAGCAAAAATAGCTCATACCCAATCAGAAAGGCATAGAAAACAGAGATGCAAACTAGCATATATTTCATTGGCAAAATTCTGAGTACACGAAAATTAATATGCACTAAAGCAAAAAACAAACAACCAACAGTTACTGCAAATTTACCAATCAAAAAAACCTGGGTATTTATTGCTAGCAAAGCCGACATAAATGGGTTAATTTCGATACCACCTCTGTCAAGTATGTTCAAAGTAAGAAAAGCATCTAGCACGCTCATTAAAGCGATCGCAATAACACTTAACCCAACCCATTTTTCATATCTATCAGTATAAAATCCCTGTTCTTTTTCTATTTGCCTTCTTGCATTTTCCCTTCTTCCAGTGTGGATGATGTGGGACAAAGATATGGAACGTTGTTCACGTCGATCAACATGCTGACGCTGCTCAAACAACTGGCCAGAAGGGTGGGTAGCTTTTTGTTTCATTAGGTCACTTTTTTGCCTTTCCAAACACAAATCTGTAGAGAAGTTTATAGTAAAAGCAGTCCAAAAGTATATTGTACTAACGTACAATATACTATTCATAAATAAGAAATCGGCATTCTTTTTACTCATCGTACATCAAACTAAGTTTTTTAAAATCTCCTTACCCGCGCGCCCAGCGATATAGGATCAAAATTTATAAATTAATGTTATTCCAAAACCGGCCATTTTACTTGGCTCTATCTTTGTTCTTTGTTTCTGGTTTTACGGCATTAATTTATGAAGTTCTTTGGCTAAAGGAGTTAGGGCTTTTATTCGGAAATAGCAGTTATGCCTTAGCGACCACGCTGGCTGCTTTTTTTCTTGGCCTCGGTGTTGGTGGTGAATATTGGGGCAAAAGAGCTTCAAAGCACCCTGCCCCGTTGCGCCTCTATGGATTATTAGAGCTTGGAGTCGCGTGTAGTGCGTTAGCTTATTTTTTATTAATTAGCCTGTATGGCTACATTTATTCATCATTATTTGCTGAATTTAGCAACCATAGAGCTTGGTTTACCCTAATTAAGTTCTGCTTGGCCATCATCATACTGTTCCCGCCTGCTTTTTTTATGGGCGGAACCCTGCCCATCATCACCCAATATGTTGTAAACAATAACGAAGAACTGGGCAGGAAGGTTTCGCTACTTTATGCTGGGAATACTCTCGGTGCTGTATTTGGTGCAGGCCTAGCTGGGTTTTATTTACCTAAAATACTTGGTTTTAACCACAGTTATTGGCTGGCAATAGCCATTACTGTCACTATTGCGATCATCGCCATAACAATTTCCAAAACAAAACCAACAACGTCCACCCGGAAAACCAAATCAGAACCAGTAGCTAACTATCTACAAATCATTGCCTTTATTTCGGGCTTGTTGACGCTTAGCTTGCAAGTTTTATGGGTCAGAATGTTTGCCCAGGTATTACAAAATTCAGTTTATACCTTTGCGTTGATTCTGATGGTTTTTCTGTTATGCCTGGCATTAGGAAGTCTGCTGGCTCATCGACTTATGCGCAGTCGACTCGATAACCAGCTGATTTTATTTTTCATGTTATTTTCCGGGGCATGCTTGGTTATGATTTCGCCTTTTGCCTTTATGTATTGGACAGATAATCTCCATTACCTAGGCGCTAACAAAGCCTGGGTGGATTACCTGCTGGAAATAGCTTTAGTAGCATTAGTGATTATTGGTACACCATTATTATTCCTCGGCACAGTATTCCCATTTTTGATAAAACTAGGTGAAAACCAAGGCACTGACCATGGCATATTAGTCGGTAGACTGGCTGCAGTTAATACATCCGGGGCTATAGCAGGCTCCTTATTAGCTGGCTTCTTCGTGCTCGATCAAATTGGCCTTTGGCCCGGTATTCGGCTGATGGCTATTTTATACCTATTAACGGCATGGTACAGTTTAAGCCAGAGCCGATTTAATCAGTCAATTTGGACAAGCTTGCCTGCCATAGGCATTTTACTGGCCGTTTCTGTACTTGATACTGGAAAATTGCCGGTTGTAGAAATTGATCCGGTAAACGAAAATGAAAGTCTAATGGAATTCTGGGAGGGCAGTACTGGAACAGTGGCCGTAATTCGCAAAGGTGAACATTTAAAAATCAAGCTCAATAATCATTATACCTTAGGTGGAACAGGCTCTTATCAACTTGAAAAGCTCGAAGCAATTTTGCCACTCGCTGCCCATCCACATCCAAAATCAGTTTACCAACTGGGTTTGGGGACCGGCATTACCGCAGGTGGCGCGTTAACTTTTCCGATTAGCAAACTGGTTGTTACTGAAATTATCCCCGATGTCATTACTGCCTCGGAAAAATATTTTGGGAATTACCTGAATGGCTTATTTTTTGATCCTCGGGTACACATTGTTGAAGAAGATGGCAGAAATTATTTACGCGGTACAAATGAGCGTTTCGATGTCATTATTAGTGATTTATTTATCCCCTGGAAGGCTGGCGTAGGAAGTCTCTATTCGCTAGAACATTATCAAACGATAAGGCAGAGACTTAACGAAAAAGGCCTGTTTATGCAATGGTTGCCAAGCTATCAAATGACCGAAACAGAGTTTAATGTCATTATCAATACAATGTTGCAAATTTTCCCGCAGGTCACTGTTTGGCGAGGTGATTTTTCTGCTTTAAAGCCAATCATTGGATT
>JAUXDP010000273.1 GCA_030618325.1 Methylococcaceae bacterium
GACTATCTAGGTAATTATGATGCAGATGCAGTCCATCATCAGGCTCATTCATTGGTAACAACAATCAGGGCAAATAAAGACCGGCAAACATTAGTTGAAGTTTTTTTACAAGAATACCAACTCAATTCTGAAGAAGGTATTGTGTTAATGGGGATTGCTGAAGCGCTGTTACGTATTCCAGATCGCCATACTCAAGATTTGTTTTTACAGGAAAAATTAACATCCGCCGATTGGCATAAACACCTGCAACAAAGTGATTCTTTGTTGGTTAATTTTGCCACTCAGGCACTTGATATAACGGGCAAAATTGAACAACAATTCAAACTGGATGAAACTGAGCATCAACAGATTTTTTCCCAATTATTGTCCCGTATAGGTCTTCCTCTGATACGGACTGCATTAAAACAAGCCATGCAGCAACTAGCCTACCAATTTGTTACTGCTGAAACGATTGAAAAAGCGTTGTATCAAGCCAGCCAGCAGCCAAACTATCTATACTCTTTCGATATGCTGGGTGAGGCGGCATTAACGACAAGCGATGCTGAACGATATCTCAATGCCTATGCTCAGGCCATTAAAATTTTGGCGAACCATGCAAAAAGCAATGATCCGTATAAAAACCCGGGGATTTCCATTAAATTATCTGCACTCTGTCCGCGCTACGAACCTTTACAACACCAACAAGCAGTTCAACAGATCAGTAGCAAACTTTTATATCTGACAAAAAAAGCACGTACTGCAAATGTTACTGTAACCGTCGATGCGGAAGAAACAGAACGTTTGGAAATGTCTCTGGATATTTTCAACCATGTCATTACCGACCCTGCACTAAAAGGTTGGTCTGGATTAGGGTTGGCTGTGCAGGCTTATCAAAAAAGAGCCATCCGCACAGTTCATTGGTTAGTCGCGTTAGCCCAATCACAGCAATGTAAAATCCCGATTCGACTGGTAAAAGGCGCTTATTGGGATAGTGAGATAAAGCGCGCCCAGGTAAATGGCTTGATAGATTATCCAGTTTTTACCCATAAAACAGCCACTGATATCTCCTATCTGGCTTGTGCTAAATTGATTCTTTCTCATCCAGAGTCCTTATATCCGCAATTTGCAACGCATAATGCGCATACTGTTGCTGCTATTTTAGAGCTGGGAAAAAGTCACCCTGATTATGAGTTTCAACGTTTACATGGGATGGGGGAACAACTTTATAGAGAAATCCTGAAACTAACGAATAAAGCAATTCCTTGTCGTATTTATGCCCCAGTGGGTAATTACCAGAATTTATTACCTTATCTAGTCAGGCGTTTATTAGAAAATGGTGCCAATACTTCATTTATTAATCAGGTGGAAAACCCTGATATTAATATTGAAAAAGTTATCGCCGATCCGATTATTCATCTGAAAAAAATAACAAAATTGCCTACCCATTGTGTGTTACCTAAAGATTTATATGGCAAACATCGAATTAATTCACAAGGAGTCAACCTGGCTGATCCGGAAGTATTAATTCTGCTACAACAAGGTCTGGAGCAATTTAAAACCCAAACCTGGCAAGCAGTGCCTTTGGTTAATGGCAAGCTTTATACTGGATCTGAGCATATTATTTACAATCCTGCTAATAGTCATCAACTCGTTGGCAAGGTTATTTACAGTAATCAAAAAACAATTGAAAAAGCAATAACGGTAGCCTCTTCAGCATCGAAACACTGGCGGTTATCAGAAGTAAAAAAGCGTGCCCGTTATCTGCAAAAAGCTGCTGAACTTCTGCAACAAAACCAGCTTGAGCTGGTTGCTCTATGTGTACGTGAGGCTGGAAAAACCATTAAAGATGCACTGGCAGAAATCCGTGAAGCCGTCGATTTTTGCCGCTATTATGCACAGACTGCTGTTGAGCTATTTGATCAGCCCAAAACATTGCCCGGCCCAACTGGGGAACACAATCTGCTCTATCAATATGGACGTGGAGTATTTGTCTGCATCAGCCCCTGGAATTTCCCCATCGCCATTTTTATTGGCCAGATCACCGCTGCATTAGCAAGTGGAAATACGGTTATCGCCAAACCTGCTACCCAAACACCCTTGATGGCTATGCGCTGCATTAAACTTTTGCATCAGGCAGGTATTCCTCAAGATGTTCTGCAGTTTTTACCCGGCGATGGTGCCAGCATTGGCGAACATTTATTATCAGATAATCGAATAGCTGGAGTAGCATTTACCGGCTCCTTATCGACAGCCCGGTTTATTAACCAACAATTAACCAAACTGCCCGGCATCATTCCATTTATTGCTGAAACCGGCGGACAAAATGTCATGATTGCCGATAATTCTGCCTATAGTGAACAACTAGTTCAAGATGCAGTGCAATCAGCTTTTAACAGCGCTGGTCAGCGCTGTTCAGCATTACGGGTTTTATTTCTTCCAGAGGAAATAGCTGATGACATTATTGCTAGGGTAATTGGCGTGATGAAACTATTAATCATTGGCGATCCTCAGTATTACCAGACAGATATAGGTCCTGTCATTAGCCAAAATGCAGTTAGGCAATTGACTGAACATGTAGAAGCCATGCGAAAACAAGCGAAGATATTATTTCAGGGCGAGTTACCAAAACGTCTAGAAAGCCACTGTTTTTTCCCACCAACACTAATTGAACTGTCATCATTATCGCAACTCATAGAAGAAAATTTTGGACCCATTTTGCATGTCATCAGATACCAAACAGAAGAAATGGATCAATTGATAGATGCTATTAATGATAGCGGATATGGCTTAACGTTAGGCGTACATAGCCGAATTAACAACACTGTTAACAGCATCGTGCAAAACACTAAAGTTGGTAATATTTATGTCAATCGTAACATGATAGCTGCTGTTGTTGGCGTCCAGCCTTTTGGTGGCATGGGTTTGTCCGGTACAGGTCCAAAAGCAGGCGGTCCTAATTATCTGCAGCGTTTTGCCAGCGAACAAACAGTCACAACCAATACGGCTGCTATTGGCGGCAATACCAGTTTATTAGCAAAAAACTTAATTTGAGGAGCGTGCACGAAATAACTTGAACAATTGAGCAAGTTATTCCGTGCGCGCTCCAAAGACATTCATATTTATGGGCAAAGCAGAGTACATTCAAACAATAAGTGTTACATCGTGCCTGGGAGGCCCGGATCGTCAATGTGGATACGCAGCTGAAATGTTGCGTAATGAATATGCCCGGTCAGAAAATGCTAACTTCCAGCTACATTGGCATATGTTACACCCTGATAACAAGAGGTCTGATGAAGCACAACTCATCAGACTGATAAAATCAATCAGTCGATACAGTTCTGTATTTTTTAATACCAATCAACCTTATTGCCGCAAAATCTGTGTACTTGAGATCTGTGAGTTTAACCCTGAAAATGATGCCAACAACAAAACGCTGCATTAGATTAAACGACTTGTTGATACATACTATCAATCTTGAGATGTATTGAATCAGACCCAATCTTACAGACAGTGACAGATTTGTTTGCATTTGAACGACAACTTTCAGATATAGAACAGTCTTTTAACCGGTAAAAAATTAGGTAGGGGGGCAACGCTTTTCTGCCCGCCATGATTCATCATCGAAGGTGAGCAAAATAACCGTCCACCCTACCTGAAGCAAATACTACAGAAATACCTGCCCCCCTTTAGCCGACTTCCCATGCGTTCCTTAATGAAAATTTAATGATAATCTGATAGGTTTTATTTTCCTTCTTTTTATAAAAGGAAGTTTTATCATGAAAAGATTTCAACTTGCATTATTAACCTTTTTACTCAACTGGGCGGCAATCGGCACAGCGGGTTCCATTGATTCAGAAGCTAACGACTTTGCTATCAGCGATTTTGATACGGTACCGGAAGCGGTAGAGTCAATCAAGGCAACACTGGAAGATCAAGGTCTAGAAATCATGGGTGTGATTGATCATGCCGCCAATGCTGAAAACGTGGATTTGGTGTTACCAGCGACCCAATTGATCCTGTTTCGTGATCAGCGCCTGGAAAGAAGGCTGTTACGCAGAAGCCCAATGTTAGCGATAGACTTACCGCAAAAAATTCTGGTGTGGGAAGACCCCGCTAGCGGTGAAATCAAATTGCTTTACAATACCGGCGGTTATCTGTCTGACCG
>JAUXDP010000277.1 GCA_030618325.1 Methylococcaceae bacterium
GCAATTTTTTTCACAGCGGGATCTGTTAGTCTTATCCTAGAAAAGTCATTGTACTAGGTACTAACGAATAAATATGCGAGAAACAGATGAAGCATGGATGCGGCATGCGATCAGGTTGGCGGAATATGCAGAGCAACTGGGAGAAGTTCCCATTGGCGCGGTTTTAGTAAAAAATGACCACTGCATTGCAGAAGGCTGGAATGGACCGATCTGTCATCACGACCCGACAGCCCATGCTGAAATTATGGCCATTCGTGAGGCCGGTCAAAAATTACATAATTACCGTTTAGTTGATACCACCCTGTATGTAACACTGGAGCCTTGTGTTATGTGTATGGGCGCGATCATTCATGCGCGTATTACTCGTTTAGTGTTCGGTGCTGATGATCCTAAACGGGGCGCTGTTTGTCATGCCTTGAACCTGGGGAATGCTGATTTTTTAAATCATAAAATCAACTGGTCGGGGGGAATAATGGCCGATGCGTGTGGTGACTTACTAAGAGATTTTTTTCGATCCCGGCGATAGTCACTCAATAACGCTAGCTTTCTGTAACTGCTCTCGCATTGTTTCTACCCGTTTTCTGTTCACGCCTAAATCACTGTGACCAGTCCGTGATGCTGAACGAATATGAATCAATCCTGCTTCTTTGTCTAGGAGAATTTGAACATCATCAACAAAACGAAAAACCAGACTCGTTACTTCTGCCTCAATAACGTCATCAGTTTCCTTGCTAATTACGGTTCGGCTTTGGTTTTTTAATACATTGTTTATGACAGTCCAAGCCTTATCACTAGAAGTTTTAATGGCGAATGGTGCAACAAAGTGACTACTATCTGAAAGCGCTTGCGAGGAAACACAATTTGGGCTTTTAGGACAAGGCAATAATTTAACTTTCATCTCGGCAGCCTCTAATGATGCAAAAGCCATAAGTAAAAAAACTGCTTTAAAGATCATCAAATCAAGACAGAGGGACAGGAAAACCTGCCCCTCATACAATCAAGATCTAATTATTTCAACAGATCTTTAACAGAAGCCATAATTCCGGCTGGATCAATACCTTGGTGAGGGAATTGCTCCCATAATCCACCACAGCCTTCTTTATGTGTGCCAATATGCCTATATTTAGGCGAATAATCACGCTCCAGCAACCAAGAACCAAAACGGCTACCTAGTCCAGTTTTACGGTTAAAAGATTCAACTACCAGAACCATCGGTGATTGACCCAGCTTGGTCATCATATCTTCATCGATAGTATTCAAAGTAGGTTTGTTAATTAAACCAATATCAATTCCTTCTTCTTTTAGACGTTCTACGGCATCCAATGCACGGTATAGCGCTTCACCGAAGCTGACAACATAGCCTTGTGTACCTTCTCGAATAACTTCATCTTTACCGGAAACAAACTGGTAATTACCACCAAAAAATTCTTTGCCGTTGTCATCCAAAATAGTGGGTACTTTGGAGCGAGTAGAAAATACAAAGCGCAAACCTGGATCAGAGAATATGCTTTTTACACAGGCTCTCATTTGATTTGGGTCCGCAGGAAAATATAGATTGGTTGGAAAACCGTCGCTTAAACCATTATCAGCAAACATACTGTTTAAGCCAAAGTGACAAGTATTATCTGCCATATCATCAATCCCTGAATGGGAATAATGACTGAGAACATTAGAATTGTTCAAACGCGCCATAGTGATTTCAGAAATAGTCATTTCCAAAAAGGCGCTAAAGGTTCCAAAAATACCCTGCTTACCTTCTTCCATACCGAAACCAGCTGCCGCGGAAAAGTTGCCACGCTCCATAATTCCAGATGAAATAAACACTTCCGGATTGGCTTTATGAATTTTCACCAAACCACAGGAACCTTCCAGGTCGCTGTCGATAACCCGTACTTTTGCGATACGATCAGCTTCACTCATGCCAGCAAGCACATCAACTACGGCATCACCAAATACACCACGGTTGGCATCCCAATCGTCATTAGATCCTTTGAAGTCTTTGTCTTGCTTTGGTGCTTCGATGGTTCTCAAGACATCTGCAGCAGCCTGTTGATTGCGAGACTCTAAATATTCAAGTGCTAATTTCACGGAAACTACATCATGTCCGTGGGTCGAGCCTTCCAAGCCTTCAATACCAGGGCACATAGGCCGCTTACAAATCACCGCAACAGGCCCATCAGTATTGATAGCCTCGGAAATGCATTTGTATAGCGCATCAATATCTTCGCCATCGCATTCCAGGACTTTCATACCATGACCCGTTAAGGTTTTAGCCACTGTACATCCGGCTAGATATTCTGAAGGATGTCCGGCAATAGTGACATCGTTATCGTCAATAATTAGTTTTACATTAAGGTTTTGAGCAACAGCCAAACGCGCCGCCTCAGCATCGTTCCCTTCTTGCTGGGAGCCATCTGACCCTAAACAAAAGAGAGTCTTGCTTGGGTTAGCCATAGCCACACCATTGACATACGGCCACATATGTCCAAGCCGTCCTGAGCTAAATTTCACGCCAGGTGTAAAACCTAATTCTGGATGTCCTGGCAGATGTGAATGTGCTTCACGGTAATGCATCAATTTTTCTGCAGGTAAATCACCATTGAGCGCTGACATCAGATATTGTGTACCAACACGATGCCCCGCTTCATCAAAAAATATGGGTACAAACTTGTCTTCTCCGCCTCTGAATAGAGCATCCATAATCATGACTTCAGGTACTGTATCGTAAGGCCCACCGGAATGTCCGCCCACACCTCGTGCTGCTCCGGTTGCGGTAAAGAAAATAAGGGCATCGCGACAAAGCTGGATATTGCTTTTAAGAGCACTTCTCTGCTCGTCAGTTAGCGTTGATTTACTTGGATCTAAGGAAATGCGCTGATAGGCATCAAGATCAATTGGGAAAGTAGACATAAATATTCCTCTCTGTTAACGGTTATTGTTATCTGTAGGGCGCTAAAGCCCTATCTTCACTTTTAATTGCCAAAACTAACTCACCAAAGATATAGTTTCAGTACGGCCTTTTTGAACAATGGAAATTTTTTCTTCTCTGGCCAACCAACCTAACGCACGATGGATGTCATTTTTGCTAAGCTTGGTTTCATTTGCCACTTTGGTAATGGTTGCAGGCCCATTGTCATCGAGAAACTCCCATACTTTACCTGCAGAATTGCCAATAATATTTTTCATAAGTTACCTGTTAATTTACTGTTGGATTAATGTTTTTTTGATGCGCGTCTGGTAAAACAATATTTAGTTCCAGAGTTTCCTGGTATTCATCCTGCTCGAAAACGACTGAAATATCATCCTCCTGATCAACATGAACATATTTTTTAATCACCGCCAGTAACTCTTGCTGCAACTTAGGTAAATAAGAAGGCTGATTTCGAGATGCTCGTTCATGAGCAACAAGAATTTGTAATCTTTCTTTAGCAAGCGATGCGGATTTAGGTTTAGATTTCCTAAAATAATCCAATAAGCTCATTTATTTACCCCCAAACAATCTACTGAAAATACCTCTTTTTTCTTCAGCAATAAAACGATGAGGCCTGTCTTCTCCTAAATAACGGGCTACTATATCCTGGTATGCCTGACCCGCATCACTTTGTTCATCAAGAACAACAGGAACTCCAGAGTTAGAAGCATTCAAGACCGATTGTGACTCTGGAATAACGCCCAATAAATGTAGAGATAAAATTTCCTGAACATCATCCACGCTCAACATTTCGCCCAGATCAACTCTTTTTGGAGAATACCGGGACAGTAACAGGTATTCTTTGATCGGATCTTTGTTTTGTTCAGCTCGGCGAGATTTACTCGAAAGGATACCCAGCATTCTGTCTGAATCTCGTACAGAAGCAACTTCGGGGTTGGTAACGACAAAGGCATCATCTGCAAAATACATGGCTAGATGCGCGCCCCTTTCAATCCCGGCAGGTGAATCACAAACAATATATTTAAAAGTTTTACTCAGCTCATCCAGAACCTTGCCAACACCTTCCTGTGTTAAAGCATCTTTATCTCGTGTTTGTGATGCGGGGAGTACGTACAGCTGATTACAACGCTTATCCTTGATAAGCGCCTGATTTAACGAAGCTTC
>JAUXDP010000272.1 GCA_030618325.1 Methylococcaceae bacterium
AAGGGTGATAAGCCGGTTGCAATATTCAGTATGGAGATGCCGGGCGATTCTCTGGCGATGCGGATGATGTCTTCGTTGGGACGGATAGATCAGCATAAAGTTAGAACTGGAAAACTGGGTGACGATGAATGGCCGCGCTTAACATCAGCCATCAATATTCTTGCCGAAGCGAAATTATTTATTGACGACACACCGGCATTAACGCCGTCAGAAGTACGTTCAAGAGCGCGGCGTTTAGCGCGTGAACATGGCCAGTTGGGTTTGATTGTGCTGGATTATATTCAGCTCATGCAATCGCCGGGCAGTGGTGAGAATCGCGTGCAGGAAATTTCTGATATTTCCCGTTCTTTAAAAGCGCTAGCCAAAGAATTGAATGTACCGGTGGTGGCATTATCTCAGTTAAATCGTAATCTTGAACAACGGCCTAACAAACGTCCGGTGATGTCAGATCTTCGGGAATCAGGCAGTATTGAGCAGGATGCCGATGTCATCGTATTTATTTACCGGGATGAGGTTTATAACGAAGATAGCCCGGATAAGGGTGTTGCTGAAATCATTATTAGTAAGCAAAGGAATGGGCCTATTGGTACGCTCAGATTGACATTTTTGGGTCAATATACCCGGTTTGAAAACTTTGTTCCTGATCCTTACGCGGATGATAGCTATTCATGAGCCTTGCGGCCTACGCAGTACTCGATCTTGATGCTTTAAAACATAATCTGGCGAAAGTTCGGGAATACGCGCCCAACGCTAAAGTGATGGCGGTTATTAAGGCTAATGCTTACGGGCATGGTTTATTCAGAATTGCTGAAGCCTTGCAGGATGCAGAAGTTTTTGCCGTGGCACGAGTGGATGAAGCCATTCGTTTGCGTCAAGATGGTATCCGCAATCGTATTGCAGTCTTGGAAGGATTTAGCTGTGTTGAGGAACTGAATGATATTTTGCATTATGATCTTGAAGTAGTTATTCATGCAGAGCATCAGCTGAAATTACTTAAGGATGTTAAATCAGAAAAGTCCTTTTCTGCCTGGTTAAAGCTGGATACCGGGATGAATCGTTTGGGTTTTGACCAAGTAATGTTTGATCAGGCTTACCAGCAATTACAGTACAGTAATGTGATTGAAAAGCCAATCAATCTGATGACCCATCTCGCCAATGCCGATGATCTAGAAGATACTAAAACTCGAGAGCAACTTGAATTATTTTACGAGTCAGTAAAAAGTTATTCTGGTGAGTTGAGTATTGCTAATTCAGCAGGTATTTTGGGTTGGCCTGATGCATTGTCTGACTGGGTTCGGCCAGGACTCATGCTATATGGTATTTCTCCTTTTTCGGGGAAAATGGGTGCAGAATTTGGGTTGCGGCCAGTAATGAGTTTACATTCTAAAATAATAGCGACTAAACAACTTAAACTCGGAGATACTGTGGGGTATGGTGGGCAATGGCGTTGTCAAAAACCGACTTTGATGGGAGTCATTGCTATTGGCTATGCAGATGGTTATCCTCGTAATGCGGAGCAGGAAACACCCGTATTGGTGAATGGTATTCGAGTGTCTTTGATAGGCCGTGTTTCTATGGATATGATAACGGTTGATCTGACTGATTGCCCCGATACCCAACCTGGTGATCCGGTGATACTCTGGGGGAAGGACTTGCCTGTCGAAGAAATAGCCGCTTGCGCTGATACTATTCCCTATACTTTGCTTTGCGGTATTACTCAACGGGTACAAATTGTTGAACAAGATGGCCAAAAAAGCTAAAACAGCATTTGTTTGCACTGACTGCGGCGCGGATTATCCGCGCTGGGCAGGGCAGTGTACCAGCTGTGGTGAGTGGAACACTGTTAAGGAAGTACGTCTTGGTTCGAGCAAATCTGTATCATCGAGTCGGTCTTCCGGTTATGCCGGGAGTCGCTCAGAAGTCCAGTTACTGGCTGATGTTAATTTGGCTAAAATGGAAAGAATTTCTACCGGTATTTCTGAGTTTGATCGAGTTTTGGGTGGAGGCATAGTGCAGGGTAGTGTGGTACTAATTGGTGGTGCACCTGGCGCTGGGAAGAGTACTATTTTGTTACAGGTGATCGCCAATATTGCTCAACGAGATAAAGCAGTACTATATGTTTCAGGTGAAGAGTCTTTGCAACAAATTGCCGAGCGGGCGCAGCGGCTGAATCTACCGGTCAAACATATTAAAATGCTGGCTGAAACTTCGGTGCAACGCATCTGTGAGGTTTTGGAGCAGGAACAGCCCCGAGCGCTGGTGATTGACTCTATTCAGGTGATGCATCATGAAGAAACCGAATCTGCACCGGGTTCAGTTTCGCAGGTAAGAGAGTCAGCAAGTTATCTGACCCAGTACGCAAAACAAAATGGTGTGGCGATTTTTTTGGTAGGGCATGTCACCAAGGATCAATCATTGGCAGGGCCGATGACCTTAAGTCATATTGTCGATACTCAAGTGATACTTTCTGTGGCGGATGATTCCAGATTTAGAGTGTTACGGGCAGATAAGAACCGTTTTGGCAGTGTTGGAGAACTGGGTTTTTTTGCCATGGAAAGTACTGGGTTGAAAGAAGTAAAAAATCCTTCAGCAATGTTTTTATCCCGATCTGAAAAGCCAGCATCAGGAAGTGTCGTCACGGTTTTATGGGAAGGGACTCGGCCACTATTGGTGGAGATTCAAGCTTTGGTAACTGAGTGTCAATACGGAAATCCACGCCGCCTGGCAGTGGGTTTTGACCAAAACCGCTTGGCCATGTTACTTGCCGTGTTATCTAGACACGGTGGTATTTTTACTGCCAATGATGAGATTTATGCCAATGTTGTTGGCGGTATTAAAGTCACTGAAACCAGTTCTGATTTGGCTATCGTGGCCGGAATAGTATCCAGCCTTAAAGACAAAATTATCCCCTACGATTCCTTTTATTTCGGTGAACTAGGCTTGAATGGCGAAGTCAGGCCGGTAGCTAATGGTCATGCCCGGCTGAATGATGCTGCTAAACATGGCTTTAAAAAAGCCATTATTCCTAAAGCCAATGCTCCGAAAAAACCAATACCAGGATTAACTATTTATCCAGTTGCCAATTTAGGTGAAGCTTTGGATGTGTTGGCTGAAAATTAGTCTTTTTTTGTGTGGGAGGGGCTTTAGCCGCGACATCGCCCGACTTCGCGGCTAAAGCCCCTCCCACAATGGTTTCAACAAACATAATTCTGAGAGTTTACGAAGTTCTTCAAAATAGCTATCATATAGTCATGCAAAAATCATTGCCACGGAAAATTTCACAAGGTCTATGGCTACGTAAGCTACTCAGTTTGTCTCGTGGTCTGGCTTTAAGTATGTGAATAATCAATTAACCCAAGCAGTCACGGATCTTGTCCTGGCTGCTTAGGTTCTTCATCAAACAAGATTCGTTATTTTTTAAAAGGAGAATCTTGTGTTACCAAACCCAGAAAAAAACAAACAGCAGTTAATTGGCAGCAGTTTTGTCCTAATTGCCGCGCTTGGTTTTTCGGCCAAAGCGGTGATAATAAAACTTGCCTATAGCTACAGTAGTCAAGTAGATGCCATTACCTTAATGGCACTACGTATGTTAATTGCCCTGCCCGTTTTTCTGTTGGTCGCTTTCTGGAATCGCAATAGTAATCAAAATCAGGCGCTTACTTTGAAAGATGGGGTGGGTATTATGCTGTTGGGTGGTTTGGGTTATTACTTGGCCAGTTACCTTGATTTTACTGGGCTGCAATATATTTCCGCTGGATTAGAAAGAGTGATTTTGTTCTTGTACCCGACCTTTGTAGTGTTGTTTTCGGCGTTCATCTTCAGGCATCCGGTTACCTTACGGGAAATGATGGCATTATTGTTGAGTTATGCTGGGATGATATGGGTATTCCAGGAAAATATGCAGTCCGGTTCCCACAATGTGTTCAAAGGGTCGGTTTTGGTATTACTTAGTGCTATCAGTTTTGCTTTATTTCTGATCGGTAGTGGCATCATGATTAGACGCATAGGTTCGGCGCGTTTTACAGCTCTTTCTATGACCATCGCCTGTTTTGCGACGCTGATTCATTTCATCGTGACACATGATTTAGAGCGATTGGAATTACCGAAACAAGTGTATGTTTTGGCTTTGCTGATGGCTGTTTTTTCAACGGTATTACCTGCTTTTTTAATGAATGCAGGTATTCGTCGTATAGG
>JAUXDP010000099.1 GCA_030618325.1 Methylococcaceae bacterium
CAGCAGGTTCCTGAAGACTTTCATGAGATCAGTTCAAAGGAATTTATTTTTCAGTGCGCAGATGAAATGGAGCAAGAACAACAGCATGATTTAGATATAAGTGAGGAATGGTTAGCCGAAGAATATGCGTAATTATAATGATCAAGCAGCAGGAATAAGAAACATGAAAAAAATGAAGCCAGTTCGTGTCATTGCAATTGCAAGTGGAAAAGGCGGTGTAGGAAAGACCAATTTTTCAGTTAATTTGGGCGTGTCACTATCCAAAATGGGGCGCCAGGTTGCTTTATTGGATGCCGATATGGGACTGGCCAATGTTGATATTCTGTTGGGAATACGGCCTGAGTTTAATCTCTCTCATGTATTAATGGGGGAAAAAACTATGGCTGAAATTATGTTGGAGGGACCGGCGGGATTGAAGGTTATTCCCGCTTCATCTGGCATTCAAAAAATGTCCGATCTCTCTAATATTGAGCAGGGAGCCATTATTAATGCATTTAGTGAGATGGATGAAAATATTGATGTGTTGATTGTTGATACTGCAGCAGGTATTTCTCCCAGTGTAGTCAATTTTGCCAGAGCCAGTCAGGATGTGATTATTGTGGTTTGTGATGAACCCACATCATTGACAGATGCCTACGCCTTTATCAAGTTGTTAAACCGAGACTATGGGGTCAATCACTTTCATGTGTTGAGCAATATGGTGCGGACTATACAGCAGGGCCAAATGTTGTTCAATAAGTTAACTAAGGTGACTGATAACTATCTGGACGTTTCCCTGCAATATGCTGGCGGTATCCCTTATGATGAGAATTTACGTAAATCCGTACAAAAACAAACAGCTGTTGTTGAAGCCTACCCAAGTTGTGAGGCGTCTAAAGCCATTAATGATATTGCTAGGAGAATCGACAATTGGCCTATCAATAATAAGTCTGATGGCTATCTAGAATTTTTCGTTGAGAGAATGATTGAATACAGTGTCCAAGAGGATGCTGCATGAACGGAGCTGCAATGTACAACACGGTAAAAAATACCGGTGTTGACGTTGATGTATTAACACATGTTCCTCTAGTTAAACGCATAGCTTACCATTTACTGGGTAAGTTACCTGATTCAGTATTGGTCGATGATTTGATTCAGGCCGGTATGCTAGGGCTATTGGAAGCAGCGAAAAAATACGATGTATCGCAAGGTGCATCATTTGAGACTTATGCCGGTATTCGTATTAGAGGCGCCATGTTAGATGAAGTAAGGCGCTCTGATTGGACACCTCGCTCAGTACATAAAAAAGCTCGCATGGTAGCAGAAGCTATACGAGAATTAGAAAATAAAACCGGTCAAGATTCCAAAGATAGCGATGTTGCTGCCTATTTGGGTATAACTATTGACGAGTATCACCAGATTCTTCAGGATTCTTCAAGTAGCAGAACTTTCAGTATTGAAGAATTAGTACAATCGGGTGACAACATTTTGGAGCAATTTGCGGAACAGGATACAGGTCCTGCAGAAAAACAATTTAAAGTGGATTTTAGTAAAGCCCTTGCCCAGGCAATTACAGACTTACCAGAGCGGGAAAAACTAGTGGTTTCACTTTATTATAATGATGAATTAAATTTAAAGGAAATTGGACAAATACTGGGCGTAGGTGAATCTAGAGTAAGCCAAATCAGTAGCCAAGCCATGTTAAGGCTTCGAGCACGTCTGTCAGATTGGATAGAAGAACAATCCAACGGATATTAAAAGTTTTTTATTTTTACTTCATTGCGTATCAGTCCATGCTAAGTCTAGATCCAGTTTATATCAACCTATATCCTCTTGAAATACACAGTAAATAGTTTCAATTTGTCTATACTTAGAAATAGAAGAATTCCGCCTTTTTAATTACAGTTTTAGTTTGGAGACTACCCTTGGATAAAAATATGAAAATTCTTGTTGTTGATGATTTTTCGACAATGAGACGTATCGTAAAAAATCTGTTAAAGGATCTTGGATTTACAAATATGGTCGAAGCCGATGATGGAAAAACAGCTTTACCGATACTTCAGGCTGGGGGTATAGATTTTTTAGTTACCGACTGGAATATGCCGGGAATGACTGGGATCGATTTGCTCACTGCTGTTAGGGCTGACCCGAATTTGGCAAACCTGCCGGTGTTAATGGTCACTGCTGAGGCTAAACGTGAACAGATCATACTGGCTGCACAAGCAGGAGTAAACGGTTATGTGATAAAACCTTTTACGGCAGGCACATTGAAAGAAAAAATTGAAAAGATTTTTGAACGCATAGAAGCCTGATTAAAAGGAGTCCGGAATGACCAATAATACCCAGGATAAACGCTTGGTGTTAGCCAAAGAATTGGTTGTAGCATTGGAAAGTAATGATGAGGCAAAAGTAGAGCAATTGTCTGATGAATTGACCGGGTTTAAAGAGTCAATGTTATTTCAGGAAGTAGGCCGATTAACCCGTCAGCTGCATGACACCATGGGCAACTTTTCAGGCGATGCAAAATTGACAGAAATTGCAGAAAATGACATCCCTGATGCCAAGGAACGATTGCAATATGTTATTTCTATGACTGAGCAGGCGGCCAATCAGACTTTAAATGTTGTGGAAGAATTGATGCCGGTTTCTCAAGATCTGAATGAGAGGGCAAATAGATTATCTGAAAATTGGCAACGGTTTTTGGTTAAAAAAATGCCTTTTGATGAATTCAAAAGCATGAGTCATGAAATTACAGAGCATTTTAATCACTCTGTCGAGTCATTAGATAAAATTCAAACAGGGATGAATGAAGTTTTATTAGCTCAGGGGTTTCAGGATATTACTGGACAAATTATTCGCAAGGTCATCGATCTGGTACAAAACCTTGAGGATAATATGGTGGACTTAGTCCGAGTTTCAGGGGCTAAGTTAGTGACAGAAAAAAACAATACAGAATTAGATTTACCTGGTCCCGTTGTACCCAATGTTGATGATAAAAATGGTGATGTTGCCACCAGCCAGGATGATGTTGATGATCTTTTGTCCAGTTTGGGATTCTGAGGAATAGAGTATGGCTATAGATTTAGATGATGAAATTCTCCAGGATTTTCTGATTGAAGCGGGAGAGATACTTGAGCTGTTAGGTGAACAACTGGTTGACCTGGAACAGTCGCCTGAAGATCCGGATTTATTAAATGCGATTTTTAGAGGGTTTCATACTATAAAAGGTGGTGCAGGGTTTTTGGCAGTTAATGCTCTGGTCGGTGTTTGTCATAAGGCAGAGGATGTTTTTGATATTTTGCGTCAAGGTAAGCGCAACGTAACTCCTGATTTGATGGATGCAATTTTACAGGTAGTAGATGTTGTAAATGTCATGTTTGACAATATTCGTTCGG
Organism: Methylococcaceae bacterium; assembly: GCA_030618325.1. Lineage (GTDB taxonomy): Bacteria > Pseudomonadota > Gammaproteobacteria > Methylococcales > Methylomonadaceae > JALSJK01. The sequence goes on from JAUXDP010000099.1 coordinate 3,375, forward strand.
GTGAGGAGCCAGAGGCTGCAGAATCCACTCTATTGGATACGTTACAAATTTATACTGTACCTGAGGATGAGGCGCCAGTTCCGCAGAAGACTGTGGAAGTGATTGAGCAGGAAAAAAATATTGAGGATTCATCAGGTATTGCAGATGCTGCAAATGCAGTTGAACAGGGATTTGCCGCGATGCTTGGGGGTAATGATGAAGCTACAGATGTTGGTAAGTCAGAACAGTCTGAGGTCGCCAGTGATGAAATAACTGAGGCTGAATTCGATGAATTGCTAGATAGCTTGCACGGTAAAGGTGGCTCCCCAACAGCAAAAAATGAAGTTCCTGCAGACGAAATAACAGAAGAAGAATTTGATGCATTACTTGATGAACTGCACGGTGAAGGTGGTTCTCCGACATCTAATACCCATCAAGATTTAGGGCAGGAAACTCCCCCATCTGATGAAATCACTGAAGAAGAGTTTGATAATTTACTGGATGAATTGCATGGTAAAGGCAAATTTACTGCGGCTCCAGTAGAAAAACAAGGTCTAAATATTGAAACTGTAGAAAAGTCTGAGGCTTCTCAAGTAACGGAACCAAAAGCTGTTGAACAAGTAAGTGAGTCGAATAAAGTTATTCCGATAACTAAGCCACCAGAGCCACTTTCCAAGACAGCAAAGCCAGCCAAGAAAGCAACAGCAGCGCAAGGGGAATCCTCAGTTAGAGTTGATACCCAAGTGCTCGATGAGATTATGAATATGGTGGGTGAACTGGTATTGGTCAGGAATCGTTTTCAAACTTTGGGTTCGGTGTCAGAAGATGAGCAAATTTCCAAGGCGGTCGCTAATTTAGATGTGGTAACGGCTGATTTGCAGTTATCCGTCATGAAAACTCGAATGCAGCCCATAAAAAAGGTTTTTGGCCGTTTTCCACGGGTTGTTAGGGATTTAGCTAGGAGTCTGGGAAAAGAAATAAAATTGGAAATGGTTGGGGAAGAAACTGACCTTGATAAAAACTTGGTAGAAGCTTTAGCGGATCCTCTGGTTCATTTGGTCAGAAATGCAGTTGATCATGGTGTTGAGGGCCCTGAAGCTAGAGAAGCTGCTGGTAAGTCACGCGAAGGAACCGTGGTTTTAACTGCTTCACAAGAAGGGGATCATATTCAACTGACTATAAAAGATGATGGCAAGGGCATGAATGCCAATGTTTTAAGGAAGATAGCCGTCGAAAAAGGGCTGATGGATGAAGAGTCAGCGGCAAGATTAGATGATAAGGAATGTTTTAACCTGATCTTTGCACCTGGTTTCTCCACCAAAACTGAAATTTCTGATGTTTCAGGTCGCGGGGTAGGTATGGATGTAGTTAAAACCCGGATTACGCAAATGAATGGCACGGTGGAGATTGACTCCAAAGAAGGGCTGGGTAGTACAATCATCATCAAAGTACCATTAACCTTAGCGATCATGCCAACCTTGATGGTAAAACTGGGTGGTCAGGCATTTGCTTTGCCATTGGCCAGTGTCCTAGAAATTCTCGATCTTAATTTGAAGACCAATAATGTTGTTGATGGACAGTTGGTTGTTATGGTTAGAAACCGAGCATTACCATTATTTTATTTGGGTGAATGGCTGGTTAATGAGCCCGGATATAATTCCAAAGCTAATGAGTCAGGTCATGTAGTTGTCGTTAATGCTGGCGGAAAACAGATTGGTTTTGTTGTCGATCAGTTAATTGGCCAGGAAGAGGTTGTTATTAAACCACTTGGAGCAAAATTACATGGTTTGGAAGGGTTATCCGGAGCAACCATTACTGGTGATGGACAAATCGCCCTGATTCTTGATGTTCCTGGAATGATGAAAAAGTATGCAGCCTAGGAGGCTGTCCAAGAATAGAGAACCTACTGCGGAAAACCAATTTTGGCCAGGTTTTCCGTTCATTTTCGTTAAATAAACCCATTATTCGCCTCAAATGAACAAAAAATCTGACTCAAAATGGCTTTCCCTCGCTACGGCTTCTATTTTCGGACAGCCTCTTAGCTTGGCCGATCTTAATAAATATTGATAATGTATGACAATTCGTGCATCCGTCATTGTTGAAATGACTCATGAACTTTGCAGGTTAATTTGATGGATATATTGAGTCTTCTAGGGATTATCATTGGTTTTGCTGCAATTTTAGGAGGAAACTTCCTGGAAGGTGGTCATATTGGTGCACTGATTAATGGCCCCGCTATAGTGATAGTTCTTGGTGGTACATTAGGGGCTACATTATTGCAATTTCCCCCGGTAACTTTTAGTCATGCATTGAAGATTCTGGTATGGATATTCAAACCCAAAAGATTTCTGTTGAAATCACAAATAAAAAAAATAAGTCAGTGGAGTAGTCTTGCTCGAAAAGAGGGGCTGCTGGGGTTGGAATCCATTGTTCCAAAAGAAGCTGATTTATTTGCCAGGAAAGGCTTGCAATTATTGGTTGATGGTAATGAGCCTGAAGTCATTAGAGACTGCCTAGAAGTTGAATTAAATACCAAAGAATATCTCGATTTGCAGGCGGCAAAAGTCTTTGATGCTATGGGAGGCTATGCCCCAACCATGGGTATTATTGGTGCCGTAATGGGATTAATACATGTTATGCAAAACCTATCAGATCCAAGTATGCTGGGTGCTGGAATCGCCACAGCTTTTGTAGCCACGATTTATGGAATAGGACTCGCTAATTTATTGTTTTTACCTATTGCCAGTAAATTAAAATCAAATATTCATACTGTTTCTCATGCCAGAGAGATGTTGTCGGAAGGGATTATTGCAATTGCTGAAGGTGAAAACCCAAGAAATATCGAGTTAAAATTGACTGGTTTCCTGGACGACTATTCTAAATAATTTCTTTAGAATTTATGAGACGCAGAAATAAACATGAGGAAGAACCGGAAAATCATGAGCGTTGGTTGGTTTCCTATGCCGATTTTGTAACCTTATTATTTGGTTTTTTTGTTGTGATGTATTCTATTTCATCAGTTAACGAGGGCAAATACCGGATTTTATCTGATGCTTTGGATGAGGCTTTTTCAACCCACGATGTTGCTGAAAAATCAGAGCAACTGATTGAGACAGGGCAAAGACCAACAACCATTCAGCCTATTCAGTTAGATCATTTGATGACTGAACAAAAAGAAAGAGAAGAACAACTTAGTGTTGAAATCAAAGAGGAACGTCGTCGTTTAAAACAGATTTCTGAACAGTTTGAAGAGGTTCTAGAGCCTTATATCGATCAAAACTTAGTCGAAGTGAAACGTGATGATTTCTGGTTGGAACTAGAGATGAAGAGTGGCATGTTATTTAACAGTGGTGAGGCAGAATTATCAAAATCGGCAAAACCACTATTAAAAAAAATTGCAGAAATATTAAGGCAAACACATAATGTTTTACACGTTGAAGGCCATACCGATAATATTCCTATTGATACCGTCGAATTTCCATCAAATTGGGATCTTTCTTCGGCCAGGGCATCCAGTGTGGTTAAAGAATTTGTCAATGATGGCATAAAATCGACACGAATGGCGGCGGTTGGCTATGGTGAGTTTCATCCCGTGGCAGATAATAGATCGAAACAGGGGCGTTTTAAAAATAGACGAGTGGTATTGGTGTTAATTTCTCAATCCATTGCACGTTATAAAACCAATAAGAATGTGCCGGTAGATAGCCTGGTCAATCAATTATGAAAACATGGGCAGTTTCTAATCTAAAAGGTGGTGTAGGGAAGACTACAACTGTAGTGACTATGGGTGGGCTTTTGTCGTCTTGGGGCTATCGGACTTTGATGATTGACCTGGATCCACATGGATCGTTAACCAGTTATTTCAAAATGAATCCAGATGATATAGAAAGCAGTGTCTATAACTTGTTTCAGAATATCAGCCAAAAACAAAAAAACTACAATCCGAAGCCTTATATCGTTAAAACTTCCATAGAAAATTTATCTATACTTCCCTCCTCAACAGCTATTGCAACATTAGATAGGCAAATTTCCGGGTTGGAGGGAATGGGTTTAGTGATAGCAAATGCTTTAGCCGAAGTCACCGACGATTATGATTATGTACTCCTTGATACGCCGCCAATGTTAGGTGTATTGATGGTCAATGCACTGGCGGCCTGTGAACACCTGATTATTCCAGTTTTGGCAGAGTTTTTAGCCTTAAAGGGGCTGGATAGGATGCTTCATACCACGCAAATGATATTTCGCTCAAGACAAAATCCGCCAAGCTATACCATTCTGCCAACCATGTTTGATAAAAGAACCAAAGCAGCCCAAAAAAGTTTGGAACAGCTCAGGGCGGATCATTCAGGTCTTGTCTGGGATGGTGTGATTCCCACGGATACTAAGTTAAGAGAAGCGAGCAGGGTAGGGATTCCTGGCTCATATTATGCAGCAGATTGTAGATCAGTTGAAGCTTATGCTAATTTATTGGAAAGCCTTATCTAAATTAATTAGCAAACTAGAATTATTTATTGCTGAGTAGCCTCTAAATTATTTGATCCTGTGAGAAATGAATTAACTGCTATTATTGATATTAGAAACGGATAAAACGTAAGGTACAGGTTGAAAGAAATGAGTAATGCAGAGCAAAAATTAGATCCATTGATGCAATGGGTGACTTTTCGTTTAGGGGACGAAAAATATGGCATTAATGTTATGCAAGTCCAAGAGGTATTAAGGATTGCTGAAATAGCTCCGGTTCCGGGCGCACCACCTTATGTGTTAGGCATTATTAACCTACGCGGTAATGTTGTTACCGTTATAGATACTCGGAGTCGTTTTGGTCTGATGTCCAAGGAAGCTGATGATGCTACCCGGATTGTCATTATTGAGTCAGAGGATCATATTATAGGTATACAAGTCGATAGTGTCGCGGAAGTAATAGACTTGAGAGTTTCAGAAATTGAAACTGCTCCTAATGTGGGCAACGAAGAAAGCTCTAAGTTCATTCAGGGCGTTACAAGTAGGGAGAACCAACTGTTAATCCTGGTCGATCTGAATAAGTTTTTGAATGATGAAGACAAAATGGAAATGGATTTATTTTAAGGAATGGAAAATAAATAAGTTGTACATTATTTCATAATGTATAAGTTATTTATTTTCCATTCCTAAGCAGACTGTCCCAATAGAGGAGGTTAAAGATGAAGATTGAGCCTTTAACGACCCATCCGATTGTAAAAATTAAACCGGTTAAAAACGATAACAAGCAGCGACATCAAGACGACCAGAAGCAAAAACAGCAACCACATGTTGAGGAACAGGAAGAGGAGTCTTTAATTCAACATATTGATGAAATGATATAGAAGTTGTCTGGTGATATGCTTTTTACACTCCCATTTTAGCATCCTGATGCACTAAAAAATATTGCAATAGTTTGTATCACATTTACTTTATTTTCATTGCTCTTCAGAAAAAGGGCATACTTACAAAACATGAAGTGCAGAGAGTATAAATAATCTAAGCAACAGAAGATTAAAATCTGACCTGACTCAACCAGGTTTGTAGACACAATTTTTTATAGAATCTTTATTATCTAATGGTTTACTGGATTACCTACCTATTATTACTTTTTGTGGTCGGCGGCGCCATCTCGCTGTACTTCGTATACAAACAACTGCGTCAAAATCATAGCGAGCTAAAAAATGAGATTGACAGAATAAACAATGATTTAGCAGGAATATGTTCTGCGGCTGTCAATATGGATACTCGGCTGACAAATAATGGTGATCTTTTGCGAGGTTTGTTAGAAGAATCAGTGACTCCAAAAAAGGAGGAGCCTGAAATATCCGCTCAACCTTACCAGGAAATCATTAAATTGGTACAGAAAGGGGCTGAAACAACCGAACTGGTTCATCAGTTTGGTGTCAGTTTTGATGAGGCGGATTTACTAATTCGTTTGCACGGTGCTGAAAAAATAAAATAGAAAGAATACCTAAAACAAAAAAGCCTCATCAATAATCATTGATGAGGCTTTTTTTATATTTTATCTAACTATTCTTTAGTCGCCACTTAGCGCACCCAATAAATGTAAAAGGCTGGTAAACAGATTGTAGATAGAGACGTATAAAGTAACGGTAGCCAGAATGTAGTTTGTTTCTCCGCCATGAACGATCTCACTGGTTTGATAAAGAATCAAGCCTGACATCAGTAATACGAACATTGCAGAAACGGCTAGGGATAAAGCGGGCATTTGGAAAAAGAATGCTCCTAGTCCTGCAAGGAAAGCAACCAGGATGCCAACCATCAAAAAACCACCCATAAAACTGAAATCTTTACGAGTAGTTAATGCATAACCAGACAGGCCAAGAAAAATTGCACCTGTTCCACCCAAAGCAGTCATCACTAATTGATCGCCATTGCTAAAGTTATTAACGTACATGCTAATAATGGGGCCGAGTGTCAAACCCATAAAGCCAGTCAGGGCAAAGACAAAAACTAGTCCTAAGCCACTGTTGCTAAATTTTGTGGTTAAAAATAGTAGTCCAAAATAGCCAACCATTGTGATAATCAGCCCTGGATGCGGCAGGTTGAAAAACATAGAAGCGCCTGCAGTTAATGCGCTGAAAAGCAATGTCATTGACAATAACATATAAGTGTTTTTCAACATTTTATTTGTCGACAGAATGCTAGCCTGTTGACGAGTTACGGCAGTATTTGATCTCATTTTTTATCCTAAAAATAATAAATAGTGTTCTATTTTACTAAAATATACCTAATTTTGTAGTATATTTTTTATCAATGAGAAGCAGTTCACATAGTGTGTGAAAGTAATTAGTAGGTATTTCCCATA
>JAUXDP010000075.1 GCA_030618325.1 Methylococcaceae bacterium
CGGTCAAAATCAGGTTCTGCGGTAAGTTCTTGGAGACGATTACTTATTTTAGTGCGTAAATTTTTTAATACTTCAGGTATTCTTGTTCTAGCAGTTTCTACATAAGACTGCATTTTTAGACAACGCTCTTCGAGTAACCCTGCTAATTGTTGACCCTCACGTTCACGGACGATTATCATTTCTGTCAGCGTTTGCTCAACCAGTTCAATGATTGTGGTTTTAAGGGTTTCTTTATTGATTTCTTGTTCTTGCAAGATACCTGGGTAATTTAGTATTTCCAGGGCTGAGAGAGGCTGAGAATTATCCATCTGTGCCGCTATTTTTTGAGTTGCCTCAAGTAAATGTTTCACTGCTGCCATATTAAGTGTGAGGGAGGACTCATTATTTGATGATTTTTGGTAGGCCAAAGCACATTCAATTTTTCCTCGTTTAATTTTTTTACTGATGGCAGATCGTAAGTCAGCTTCTATAAATCTAAGCTTTTCCGGCAATTTCATCGTGATGTCACAGTAACGGTGATTAACTGAACGTAATTCGCAATTTATAGCGAGAGAATCGCGAACAGTGTTATTGGCGGCAAAAGCGGTCATACTTTTTATCATTTTTTCACCTATACTTGAGGAATTACCTATTGCAGAATCTAAACGAATGGCCGAATATTACGACCCGGAAACCTATCCAAAAGAATGGAATTATCTCCAGCCGGGTACCATTATAGATCAGTACGTCGTAGAGCGTGAATTAGCGCATGGTGGATTTAGTTCGGTCTATTTGGCTCGGCAACGGGAAGACCACGTGCAAGTGGCCATCAAAGAATACTTGCCCAGAAAACTGGCTCATCGAACTTGGAACAACAAAGTGGTGGCCAACGATGAAGAAAGTTTACGCCTGTTCAAATGTGGCCGTAAATTGTTTTTAGATGAGGCGCGGGTGCTTGCAGAACTCAAACATCCCAATATTGTCGAGGTTGTGAGCTTTTTTAACGCCAATTCAACTGTTTATATGGTGATGACGTACGATTATGGCATCACGTTGGACAAATTAATAAAAAATAAGACTTTAAAGATTGATGCAGAATTACTGGCAACAATATTTAATGCTTTACTGGATGGGGTAGAGTTGATTCACCAATATAATTTGGTTCACCTGGATATCAAGCCAGCAAATATTTTAATTCGTCCCGATCATAACCCACTTTTACTTGATTTTGGAGCAGTTCAATCTTATCCAAGAAATGAAGAAAGGCAACGTAGTAAAGTGATGACTAAAGGATTTTCACCGATTGAACAGTGTGAAAGTAAAGGTGCCTTAGGTCCTTGGACAGATATTTATGCAGTGGGTGCAAGTATTCGGAGCTGTCTGGATCGTAAAGCGCCAATTCCTGCGGATCAAAGGGTAAAAAAGGATAACCTGATACCGGCAACAAAAGTGCACAAAAAAAAATTCCCTGAACATTTTTTACAAGCGATAGATTGGGCCATGTCGATTGAACCAGGAAATCGCCCCCAGTCAGTACAAGAATTTAAACAGGCATTGCAAGTTTAGAAAAAGCGGCAGATAATATTTTTTTTCCTTGTGGGAGCGGCTTTAGCCGCGATGTCAGCCTATATGCTATAAAACCCACATCCAAGACCGTGCGAAGTTTTTGTCGCGGCTAAAGCCGCTCCCACAAAAGTATCAAAACAAATTTCTCAAGATTACATGTTCTTAAAGTTTAGCCAGGAGCGTCAAATGTTTCAGGTATACTGTGCTGTTTTAATAATTCAGTGAGATACACCTATGAGACCCAGTGGACGTAGTCCAGACCAGCTTAGAGAAATAAATTTCACCTGCAATTATACCCGCCATGCTGAAGGCTCGGTGCTAGTCGAATTTGGTGATACGCGAGTGCTTTGCACAGCAAGCGTAGACAATAAAGTCCCTAGATTTCTTAAGGGCAAAGGGGAAGGCTGGATAACCGCTGAATATGGTATGTTGCCACGTTCGACCCATTCAAGAATGGGTAGAGAAGCAAGCAGAGGCAAGCAAGGTGGGCGAACCTTGGAAATTCAACGTTTAATCGGTAGGTCGTTAAGAGCGGCCGTTGATTTAGAAGCGCTAGGGGAAAATACCATTACGCTGGATTGTGATGTTTTGCAAGCCGACGGTGGGACGCGAACTGCTTCTATTACCGGTGGTTTTGTTGCACTTTCAATAGCCGTGGAAAAAATGTTGAAAGATGGAGTAATTAAGAAAAATCCTATACATGGTCAGATAGCGTCTGTTTCCGTTGGAATCTATCAAGGAGTCCCGGTGTTAGATCTCGATTATCCAGAAGACAGTTCAGCTGAAACTGATATGAATGTGGTCATGAATGAGGCGGGCGCGTTTATTGAAATTCAGGGCACTGCGGAAGGGCATGCATTCAGGCAGGATGAGTTGAATGCGATGCTAGAGTTAGCTGGTTCAGGCATCGAATCGCTATTGAAAAAACAGCAAGAAGCTTTAAATTCACGCTAAGACTTCCTAATGACCATCAGAGATGCCCAACAGATTGTGTTGGCCAGCGGCAACCCTGGAAAAATCAGAGAAATACAGGCAATCTTAAAGAATCAGACTATTATTGCTCAATCCCAATTCAACGTTCCCGAAGCGGAAGAAACGGGCACGACCTTTGTTGAAAATGCCATTATCAAAGCTCGAAATGCGGCAGAGTTTTGTAAAATGCCAGCTATTGCGGACGACTCGGGGATAGTTGTTGATGCATTGGGCGGTGCGCCCGGCGTGATTTCAGCACGCTACGCAGGTGTCGGTGCTAGTGATTCGGAAAACCTTGAGAAGTTATTAAATGATTTGCAAAATGTGCCCGAAGAGCAAAAAACTGCCCGATTTATATGTGTGATGGTATTTTTACAGCATGCGAATGATCCCTTTCCCATTATTGCTCAAGGAGTATGGGAAGGCCAGATTTTGCCAGCACCCGTTGGAGAAAATGGCTTCGGTTATGATCCGGTGTTTTTTGTTCCTGGGTATAATTGTGCTTCAGCACAATTATCACCTGAAGTGAAAAATAGCATCAGCCATCGTGGCAAAGCGTTGAAGCAATTAACTGCCCTGATGGAAAATATTTTCAAAACAGCTATTTAAGGGGCAAGTTCAGGGTGAAACAGTATAAAAAAAATATTCTGTTTGTTTTCAGTTTTATCCTGCTTATGTCGGTCACTGGGTGTGCCATAGAATCAGAATTTGACAGAAAAATTATTCCCCCAGCAAATATTAAGCAAGATACTTCTGGTGTTTTGCTAGAAGTACAATGGCAACTGGAGGCTTTTAAATACCAGGGTGACTGGGTTAGTAATTTTGAAACTGAACGGATTAGCATTATTTTTAAACGCGGCACTCAGGTGAATGGTTTTTCGGGGTGCAATATTTTTTCTGCCGAATATGAAAAAACCGGTAACTTGCTCAGCGTATCATCCGTCTTAACGACTCGAAAAATGTGCCAATCTCGGAGTGATATTGTTATGCAAACGGAAGCAAACTTTCTTGCCAATATAAAAAAAGTGGCTACTTATACGGTTAGCCATGAATCACTGATTTTATTCAACGAGCTAGGAAAACGAATTCTGGTTTTTAAAAGAAAGGAAAAATAATATGATGGCGCCAGATTTGGGAAAAGCATTGAATTTTTTATTGATTTTATTAAACCTTATTGTCTTGTCAGGTTGTGCAGGTTTTGGTAAAGGAGTAGCTGAAGCTGTTTTAGAAAAGACAGAAGCTGATGATGTGCGAATTTGTGAAGTCCGGGGTAAAGCTTTTACGGGTATAGAGCATGCCTTGGATAGTTCTGAAGGTGAGACTAAGATCTTAATGGTTCATGGTGTTGGCGACCATACGCCAGGATATGCTACCGAATTTTTGGAAAAGCTTGGGCAGGAATTAGGGCTTACGGTTCAGGCCAAAAAGCATAAAGAAATAGGGTTAACTAATCCATTAGATTTAAGTAAAAATCTGGGTAATTTACGTGTCAGTCGCCTATTGAATAAACAGCGAACCAAAGAATTGTTATTTTATGAATTGACCTGGTCTGAAATTACTAAAGCTGAAAAGGCATTACTGGCTTTTGATAATTCTGGTGAGGCATCCTTCAGAAGGACAGAAATCAATGATTTGATGAAGAAATTTGCTAATGATACCGGGCCAGATCCGATTATTTATCTAGGGAAGAGCCGTAAGGATATTCTGACTGCTTTCGCCCAATCATTTTGTTGGATGACAAGAGGGGATTGGAGTGGGCTTCCAGATGAAGGTCGGCATGCTTGCTCATCAGCCGTTGAAACATCACCTGGGCAGATAATTTTTGACAATTATGTTTTAGTTTCACACAGTCTGGGCAGTAGGATTGTAATTGACGGTATGGAATTTATAGCCTCTTGGCTTAAAGAGCAAAGTGGTAAACAGATGCAGGAGCTTTCTAAAAAACAGCAGGTTAGTAATGCTTTGAGAGAGCAACATATACCTGTTTATATGTTATCCAACCAACTGCCTATGTTGCAATTAGGTCGTGAGCTCCCAAAATTTGTGGGGCAAAAGAAAGAATTTTGTGAGCCCGATGGGAAATACTATTCCCAGCGTATGCTGAGCAAAACTTCGATTATTGCATTTAGCGACCCTAATGACTTGCTGAGTTATTCTATTCCTCCAGGTTTTGAAGACAAATATCTGGATTCCAGTCTTTGTATTGATGTAACCAATATAATTATCAATGTCGCAGCTATTGTTGATGTTTTTGGTCTTGGCAAAGTCGCTAATCCATTAGATGCCCATATCGGATATGACACCGATGATCGCGTAGTGGCATTAATAGCAAAAGGTATTGGTAATCATATGACTGCGCCACTGATAAAAGAGCGTTGTAAGTGGACAGAATTGGTTGATTGATTCTGGGGGAGGTACCCTAAAGTACGCTGAGATTGTTCGAAAACGCGCTGATGACGGGCTTGAAACAGCCGTAAACCGGGTGCTTTCTTGATGGTTTTGGATCAAATTTCAATGGTGATAGTTGCCCCAGTTATGATTGTGATCGCCCGCCATATTTTAAAAGTTTCACATTAACAGTTCTTTGCCTTTTCTCCTATAGTTTGGAAGCGGCCTATTTAATCCATGAAAATCAATCTCTTGCAGATATAATTTGCCCCCGGCAGATTGTGTGGACAAGTTTCCGCCAAGTTTGCGTCTATTTTAAGATAAATGTTCTTTGTGCTGAGGCTTTAGCCTTCTTTCTCTAGTCAGATTTCACATCAATTAAAGTGATTAACTTTCTGAAAAAAAGCATGTTTTTTTATGCTTTTCAGATGGGTCTTAAGTTGTGCGTAAGTTATTGTCCAAAAAGAAAAACTTTTAAGTCAAATACGCTTGACTAAGTCAAATTAGAGTCCTATAGTGCCGTCAAGTGGTAAAAAAGGGTGAAAAATGTTTTTTTATAGGGTTTTTTGGGGTTAGCTTTGTTACGCGGCACCAGTTCTATCAATTTAGACGCTAAAGGAAGGCTTGCAGTTCCGACTCGTTATCGAACGGAATTGCAGGAATCTTGTGATAGCCAGATGGTCGTTACGGTCGCAGTTGACGAGGGATTCGTTGGTCTGTCCGGTTGTTTATGGTTATATCCTGTCCATGAATGGGAAAAACTTGAAGAAAAAATAGTCGATCTACCCTCAACGAATAAGGCAGCAGGAAAAATGAGGCGTTTTTTAATAGGAAACGCCAATGAGTGTGAGATGGATGGCCAGGGGCGGTTGTTATTGCCGGAAAAACTAAGGCAGCTGGCTAAGCTGGAAAAGCATGTGGTGTTATCAGGGCAATTGAATAAATTCGAGATATGGAATGAAGATGCCTGGAATGCTCTCCAGGGCGGAATGATGGCTGGAGAGGATATGGATGGAGTGGAAGCGCTGAGTCATATTTCATTCTAGGAGGTGTGCTGATGGAGCACATGCCGGTGATGTTTGCAGAAACACTCCAGCAGTTAGCAATCAAGACAGATGGTATTTATTTGGATTGTACCTTTGGCCGTGGTGGTCATAGTCGAGGGATTTTGCAGGCACTGGGCGAATCAGGAAAATTGTTGGCCTTAGATCGTGATTTGCAGGCAATAAATTCAACTGAAGCGGAGGAGATGCAAAAAGATGCTCGTTTTACGCTTTTACAAAGCCGTTTTTCTAACTTGGAAAAAATTGTTGTGCAGCAAGGGTGGGCTGGTCTAGTGGATGGAATCTTGATGGATATTGGAGTTTCATCCCCTCAACTAGATGATGCAGAACGGGGCTTTAGTTTTCTGCGTGATGGACCGCTGGATATGCGAATGGACGCGATAGCTGACCAATCTGCAGAGCAATGGCTGGCAGAAGTAAAAGAAAAAGATTTGGTTAAGGTGTTGTTTGAATATGGGGAAGAAAGATTTGCTCGCCGAATAGCAAAAGCTGTTGTAGAGCAGCGTGAACAAAACCCTATAACCACAACCAGGCAATTGGTAGCACTAATAGAAAAAGCCGTACCCTTTAGAGACAAGCACAAACATCCTGCAACTCGGAGTTTTCAAGCAATCAGGATAGCTATCAATCACGAGCTGGATGAGTTAAAGCAAGCACTTGAACAGGCAGTTACTGTATTGAAGCCAGGCGGAAGGCTGGTCGTTATTTCATTTCATTCGTTGGAAGATCGGATTGTTAAACGTTATTTTAGAAATGAAAGTAGGCCTAGGCAGAATGTAGGAAAAATGCCCATTAAGGAAGTGGATATTGAGCAAGGGAATCTGAAAATTATTAGTAAGGCATTGCGGGCAACAAGCCAGGAAATAGATGCGAACCCTAGAGCACGCAGTGCGATTATGAGAGTTGCACAAAGAAAATAGTGATTGTGGGAAAAACAGTATTAATAAGTTTGTTGGTACTTTTGATGGTATCAGCCCTGACGGTGATTTATTGCAAGTATCGGTCAAGGCAGGTGTTTATAGCGATACAGAAGGTCGAAAAAGAGCTTGATCAATATGATGTAAAGTGGGGGCAGTTACAACTAGAACAGACAACTTTGGCAGAACATAATCGGGTGGAAAGATTGGCACGTAAACAAATGTCAATGATGATGCCAGAACGAGAAAAAATTATATTTATAAAACCGTAGCCCAGTATGAATTTTTTTCACAGCGATAAAGCAATACGTGATTCGCAACCAGATTTTTCTGGCAGAAGAAAGCTATTGCTTGTGTTGATGCTGGGTGGAATGGCTATGTTGGTCGGCAGGGCTATAGACTTGCAAGTCATTAATAAACAATTTTTGCAAAAACAGGGAAACATAAGGCAAATTAATACAGTCTCTGTACCTGCCTATCGGGGAAAAATCCTGGATAGAAATGGTGAGCCGCTTGCCATAAGTACTCTAGTGCATTCTATTTGGGCCAATGCACAGTTCTGCAAAGAGTACGCAGAAACAAGGCCAAAGCAAATTCCTGAAGAATGTTTTGAGTCGAGAAAAAAATTTACTCAGCTTGCCAAAATAATAAAGGTACCTTTGCCAAAAATTAAAAAAGCATTTGCTGAGGAATCAGGCCGAAAATTTGCTTATTTAAAGCGGCGAGCAAACCCTGATGTGGTTAAAAAAGTTAAGAGTTTGCAATTACCCGGGGTTTATTTTGAGCCTGAGTTCAAACGTTTTTATCCCTCTGGTGAGGTGAGTGCGCATATTCTGGGTTACACGGACATTAAAGATGTAGGTCAGGAAGGTCTGGAGTTAATGTATGAACAAATATTGCAAGGCAGACCGGGCCGTAAAAGAGTAATCAGGGATGGTAGAAGGCAAATCATAGAAAATATTGAAAGTATCGAAGCGCCTGCGCCTGGACAGAATCTTGAGCTTACCATTGATCAGCGGCTCCAATATCTTGCTTATCGAGAGTTAAAGACTGCGGTAAAAAAACATCAGGCACGATCAGGTTCGTTAGTGATTTTGGATGCTAAAAATGGCGATATTCTGGGGGCGGTGAATTACCCGTCATTTAACCCGAATGGTAAGAAAAATTTAAAATATATCCGTAACCGAGTATTTACCGATAAATTTGAGCCGGGTTCAACAACTAAACCTTTTGTAGTTGCTGCGGCATTGGATGGTGGTTTTATAAGGCCAAATATCATCATTGAAACACATGGTTTCTATCGAGTTGGGCGGCAACTTGTCCGTGATCACCATAATTATGGTGATCTTGATTTAACCACGGTACTAAAAAAATCAAGCAATGTCGCGGCAAGTAAAATTGCCTTGGCGATGCCTTCAGATTATTTTTGGCAATTTTATAATAAATTGGGTTTTGGTGAATTGCCTGGGGTTGGCTTCCCAGGTGAAACGAGCGGTTTTTTACTGGGTTATCAAACCTGGAGTGATTTTGAAAAAGCAGCACTCTCATTTGGATACGGCATATCTTCATCGGCATTGCAACTGGCAAGAGCTTACACAGTGTTTGCAGATGATGGCATTTTACATTCAGTTTCGCTGTTAAAAAGGGAGCAAGACTTTGATGCTCAGCGAGTACTTTCCGAGCAAACAGCGAGAAAAGTCAGAGCCATGTTGGAGCATGTGGTGAAAAAAGATGGTACGGCCTATCGGGCTCGAGTCGATGGCTATCGAGTTGCCGGAAAAACTGGAACCGTTAAAAAATCAAGTGCTGGAGGATACGCTAGCGATAGCTACCTGTCTATTTTTGCCGGCATGGCGCCGGCGAGTAATCCTCGGTTGGTCGCGGTTGTGGTAATCGATGAGCCTACGGGCGGAGATTACTATGGAGGAATAGTGGCTGGTCCAGTGTTTTCAAAAGTTATGGGTGGTGCATTAAGGCTTTTGAATATTGCTCCAGATGCAGAAGTAACTATGCCTCTGTTATTGGTTGGGAAAGACTGATGATGTTAGTTGAATTGTTATCCGGATATGCTGATGTCTTAGAAGATGTTGAAATTTCTGGACTATCGTTGGATAGCAGAAAAATAAAACCGGGTGATGCGTTTGTAGCGCTTTCTGGAACCGTACAGCATGGTATTACATTTGCCAAGCAAGCTGAAAAAAATGGCACTGTGGCAATTATCTATGAACCTGTCGGTGAGTTTAAAAAAATAGTTGCTGAACTGGAAGATATGGTTTGTGTGGCGGTAGAAAATCTGTCACAAAACATTGGTGCGATTGCCGCTCGTTTTTTTGGCTTTCCTGCACAACGACTAGCAGTGATAGGTATAACGGGTACCAATGGTAAAACTACCTGTAGCCAATTACTAGGGCAAATGCTTCCTGATTGTGGATTTATTGGTACGTTGGGGTGGGGAGATACTGAGCACGTAAATGCAACTGAAAATACCACGCCGGATGCGGTATCCGTTCAATACATATTGCAGAGATTTGTTAGGCAAGGGAAAATAAGTGTAGCGATGGAGGTATCATCGCATGGCCTGGAGCAAGGGCGAGTAAAAGGCCTGGCTTTTACTGGGGCAGTGTTTACTAATATCAGCCGAGATCATCTTGATTATCACGGTTCAATGGATGCCTATATCCAGGCAAAGTTAAATTTGCTAGCGACACCCGGATTAGCATTTGTAGTGGTGAATCTGGATGACCAATATGTAGATGACATTTTATCTGTAGTGCCGGAAACAGTAAGGAAATTGGGTTTTACCCGGCAAGAAAATTACGCGGAAGGTATAGAGTTACTTTCTGCAAGTAATATCGAATATACCTTGCAAGGCATAAAGTGCGATCTTAATTGGCAAGAAGGTCAAGTTAGTTTAACTACGCCACTTGTGGGTGAGTTTAATCTGGAAAATAGTCTGGCAGTGATATGTGTATTAATTGCTATGGGAAAGAGTTTGTCCGAGGCTGCTGTAATGATGGTCAAGGCTGAGCCCATTAATGGCAGAATGGAGCGAGTTTCAAAAGCAGAAAATTCACTACAGGTTTTTGTGGACTATGCACATACTCCAGATGCGTTGGAACGGGTATTAAAAAGCCTTAAATTACATTGCCAAAATAAATTATTGCTGGTTTTTGGCTGTGGGGGAGACCGGGATCAGGGCAAAAGATTACAGATGGGGCAAATTGCTACGCAATGGGCTGATAAGGTCGTGTTGACTGACGACAATCCACGTTATGAAAATGCGGAAAAAATTATCGACGATATTTTGGCTGGTTGCCAGCATCAAAAGGTAAATGTAATTAAGGATCGAGAAGCGGCAATTCGGGAAACTATTAAAACAGCGAGTGACCGGGATCTAGTACTGATTGCTGGGAAAGGTCATGAGTCTTATCAAGACCAACAAGGCAAAAGACGACATTTTAGTGACCGGGAAGTGGCAGTTGGTGCATTAGAGGTGAGAGGTGCCTTGTCATGTTAATGCCATTGAACGAAATTAGTTCAATCGTAGATAGTGAACTGATAGGTGAAAATTCGCCTATTAATCAGGTGAGCATTGATACTAGAACCCTACAACCAGGCGATTTATATATAGCCATTAAAGGGGGTAATTTTGATGGCAACGATTTTGTTGCCCAAGCCGAGGTAGCAGGTGCGGCAGCGTTATTGTTAGGGCGGGATATCAATACTGTTTTACCAAAAATAGTAGTTAAAGATACGCGCATGGCATTAGCAGATTTAGCCAGGGCTGTTAGAACAAAATCAGCATTGCCTGTATGCGGCATAACCGGTAGTAACGGTAAGACAACAGTTAAAGAAATGATAGCTGCTATTTTGGCTGTCAATGCTGAAGTTTTATCCACGCAAGGTAATTTTAATAATGATATCGGTGTGCCACTGACATTATTACGCTTAGAACATAAACATCAGTATGCAGTCGTTGAGATGGGTGCTAATCATCCTGGAGAAATCCGTTATACCGGGCAAATAGCACAGCCTGATGTGGCTGTTATTACCAATGTTGGTGAGGCACACATCGAAGGGTTTGTTGATATCGCGGGTGTGGCTAAGGCAAAGTCTGAACTGATTCAATCACTTGGAGAAAATGGTATCGCGGTGTTAAATGCCGACGATAAATTTTTTGAATTTTGGCAGGGAATCGCGGGGAACCGAAAAATAATAAGTTTTGGCTTGTCTGATAACGCGGATATTTCTGCATCAGACCTTGATAGCAGAATTGAAGATAAGCAGTTTATTACAGAATTCATGTTGAGAACCACCGATGACGAGATAGCTATAAGAACCAGCCTGGCTGGAAAGCATAATGTGGTCAATGCCTTGGCAGCAGCAGCAGCTTGCATGGCAATGGGTGTGGGGCTAAAACAGATTCAACAGGGTCTCAGTAAAATTAAGCCTGTGGCTGGGAGGCTGGAACCTCTGCTAGGCAAAAAAGGCAATATTATTGTTAATGATAGTTATAACGCAAACCCCTCCTCGTTGAAAGTTGCTCTGGATGTATTGCAGCTTTGTGCGGGTGAATCATGGGTTATTTTAGGTGCGTTTGCAGAATTAGGTAAAACAAGTAAAAAAATACATGCGGAATTGGGTAGCTTGATCAAATCAAGCAATGTTGTGCGCTTGTTAGCGGTCGGCTCCGATGCTGAAAGTACTGCCAATACTTTCGGCAAAGGAGCCCTTTTTTTTCAAACCCAAGATGCATTGATAGAGGTGTTATTAAATGAAATTACGGGGAAAGAAGCCTTGCTAATCAAGGGGTCAAGAGCACAGCAGATGGAAAGGGTTACTGAAGCCTTAGGAGTTGACCGTGAATAACTTAAACATGTCGCATCTCATCTTCAGGCCATCTTTGGCCGATCTTCAATCTCAAAATCCTCAACGTAGCTTGCTACGTCTGCAGTTTTGTTCAATCAGATCGACCAATTCTGACCCAAATCTGAGCGCGATAATGTTCAACTTATTCACGGACAACTCCTTACTCACGGA
>JAUXDP010000149.1 GCA_030618325.1 Methylococcaceae bacterium
ATTTAAAAAAACAATGCGAATTTTATTTGATAACGAACTGGCTCAGTGGAATTATGTTGCTAACCCTAATATTAGCAACAGATGAAAATGCTCAAGTTATTTCGTGTTCGTTCCTAAGCAGAAGAAAACAGAGTGCTGGCGTAACACTTAACGCTACCAGTAATGAGGCGAAAATTGCCAAAATATAGGAATAACCTAATGGTGCAAACAAGCGTCCAGCAATACCTGTCAAATTCAATAAGGGGATAAAAACTAATACGATAATAAAACTGGCATAAACTACGGAACTGCGAACTTCCATCGATGCGTTGTATACCACCTCACTGGCAGGCAAAGGTTGGGCAAGTAACTGATTTTCGCGTAAGCGCCGAAAAATATTTTCCGTGCCGATGATGGCGTCATCGACGACTTCTCCCAAGGCTATTGCTAGTCCTCCCATGACCATGATATTGAGGTTGATGCCAATTTCTAATAACACCAAAATGGCACCCATTAATGATAAGGGTATGGCTAACGCGGATATCAACGCCGTGCGCAGATTGAATAGGAATAAATAAAGAATAATCAGAACAAACAAGCTACCCATTAATAAATGCCCGGACAGATTACTTAGAGACGATTCAATATAATCAGCAGGGCGGAACAAGTGTGGGTAAAAATTAATATCTTGTTTTGAAAAAATATCAGAAAATTCATTAAGAGCTTGTTCGACAGATCGAGTGACTGTTAACGTATTTGCGCCATATTGGCCAATGACCATCATGACAATGCCTGATTCCCCCATTATTTGGGCGGCTCCAATCGGTGGTTCAGCGGCATAACGAATCGTAGCTACATCACCCAGGGTTATATTCTGCCCTTGTTTGCGCTTGACAATAATTTTGGCAAATTCTTCCGGTTTTTTTGGGAGACCGGAAACTTGCAAGGTAAAGCGTTGATTAGTATTTTCCAGAAAACCACCCCCCTGGATTTTCCCGGCCTGCTTGGCAGCCTGAATAATATCATCAACGGATAAATTGAAACGATGCAATTGGGATGGTTTTATCTGAATTTGTAGCTGCTTTATTTTTCTGCCAAAGACATTGACATCGGCTACGCCTGGAACAGTCAATAACTTGGGAACAATAGTCCAGTCAACAAGGCTGCGTAAAGTCATTAAGTCTTCGGTTTTTGAGCTTAGGCCAATGGTGAGAACCGTTGCTGACGAAGAAGAAAGTGGTAGTACTATGGGTGTATTTGCTTCCCCTGGAAGTTGGTCGGATAATTGGGTTAAACGTTCACTGATACGTTGTCTGGCACGGTGAATATCTGTAATATTTTCGGAAAATATGGCTGTTACAATTGACAAGCCTTGAATGGATTCTGAGCGTACCGATTTCATACCAATTAGACCGCTAATGGCATTTTCTATTGGCTGGGTAACCAGAATTTCTACCTGTTCAGGCGAAAGACCTGGGGATTCAGTTTGAATGGTTACTTGATTGGGTGAGAATTCTGGGAAAATATCCAGCCCTGCATGAAAAAAACGGTAGCTACCATAGACCAGAAGCAACACAGCCAGGGCAATGGCGATACCGTGAAAACGAATTGATATACGAACCAGAGCCGCTAGCATGAGCAGTCTCTAATCATCATCTTCATCAGGGATTTGGCTGCGAAATTCTTCTGATAATAAGGTTTGAGCACCTGTTACCGCAATTTTTTTGCCTACTAAACCGGAATCCTGAACAAAAAAACCAGTTGGTGATTTGATGGGTTCACTAATAGTATGGCGGCTGAAAGTTTGTGGCTGTGTTTCCAGATATACAAAGGTTTGACCCAAGTGCCATAATAGCGCCGTTTCAGGAATAATAACCCCGGAAAGCTTGCTGGGTTGTGGTATCCAGGCGGTGATACGCATTCCAGCTCTCAAGCCAGTATTGGCGGCAAGAAAAAAATAGTTTTCGCCTTGGGATAATTGATCAGCTTGCAGAGCGGCAGAAATGAATTTTGCAGCAATTGCCTTTTTCCTATCGCCAGAGGGATGGACTAAAATGCTCTCAGTTCCCAAAGGTAGAGTTTTATTAGCAGGCAGAGAGATAGATAGCAAAACTTGTTGTCCAGATGTAATGCTAGCGATATGTTTATTGTCGCTTGATAATGTTTCACCCCAGTTCAATCTAAGGGATTGTTGCAAGGTTTGCATTTGCAAGCGGGTTGTATCAAGAAGGGTTTTGCTGGATCGCCATATTTTCTGTTGTTTTTGTAATTTCCGGGTTGAAATGGCTTTATTTTGATGCAGATTTTGTAATCGCTTAAGAGCATGTAGAGCTTGTGAGAAATCAGCTTTGGCAGCTAAATAGTTAGCATTTGCAATACTAAGGTGGTTTTGTATTTCCAGCAAGGGTTGGATATTTAGAACTGAACCGTATGCAATCAGTTCAGGGGTGTATTGGCCTAGCTGTAATTTCTGGGTGTTAATTCCTGAATGTTTTAGTTGCTGTTCATCCAGATGAACAGTGTGAGGTGAGTTTTGTATTTCTTGCTCGGTATCATCATCGGCTAATGCTGCTGAGTTGAAGGCGAGTAGAAAACATATAATGGCTAATCGGAATGAAGGTATTGTTAATTTGGGTATAGCCAAAAAAAACATAACTATAAGCTAAGTCTAAACTAAAAGATCATATTATAACCCTGTCGATATTCATGCCGGTAGGCAAAAGTGTTTTGTAGACTTCGCATCTGTGGCCGTGCACAGTATATAGGCGCATGAAAAATCAATACTCGGTTATAATCTTCACATTAATAAATGTTTGGAAGAATTCTATGAGTGATTTGCCTGATAATTTAAAATATGCAACCAGCCATGAATGGGCAAAGTTAGAAAATGATGATGTTGTTCGTGTCGGAATAACGGACTTTGCTCAGGAAGAGCTGGGTGACTTGGTTTTTATTGAAATGCCCGAAGTGGGGCAAAGAGTTCGTGTGGCAGAGCAATGTGCGGTAGTCGAGTCGGTTAAAACTGCTTCAGATCTCTATAGTCCGGTTAATGGCGAGATTATGGAGGTGAACGAGGCATTGGCAGATGCGCCCGAACTGGTTAATGAAGATGCTTATGCTGCCTGGTTATTTTGTATAAAAGCTGATGATCCTTCAGAGCTGGATCAGTTAATGAATGCTGAGGAATATACATCCATAATAAAGGCCTAACATCCGTGATGAGTTACCCACATAAGTTGTGGATAAGGCTGTGAGTAAGTCTATTTTTATGCCGGAAATGACTGGCATTATTTAGATTTCCTTAAATTGTATTTTATTTGTACAATTGTTATTTTCTATATTAAATTTACAATTGAGTCAATTGTAAATTAACTTATAAATCAATAATTTATAAATTAATAGGGAGGTTGCGTTATTTTTTGTTGGAGCATTTTTTTACAAAAAATGATGCCTCCAAACACAATTAATAGTATTTTTGATAGAATTATGGCAAATCAGCATGCAAAAGGATTAAAACGAATTTACGATGCTTTTTTCTTCTCCCTAAAAGGGTTTAAAGCTGTATGGAAGCACGAAGAAGCTTTTAGGCAGGAATTGCTGCTTTTTATCATTACTACGCCATTAGGGCTATGGTTTGGTGAAACCAATATTGAAAAAATTCTTCTGATTGGCAGTATAGTACTTGTACTATTAGTTGAATTATTGAATTCTGCAGTTGAGACGGTAGTTGACCGAGTGGGATTAGAACATCATGAATTATCGGGTCGAGCAAAAGATATCGGTTCGGCAGCTGTGTTCTTATCCCTGGCCTGGGCAGGGTTTACCTGGGCTTTGATTTTTCTGGGTTAGCCACTAATTTCAATGTTTCGCTGTTACTGAGCATTTACAATAAATAGAGGATTTCTATGAGTGTACTAATTTGTGGGTCTATGGCCTATGACACCATTATGGTATTTCATGACCAGTTTAAAAATCATATCCTGCCGGAGAAGGTTCATATTTTAAATGTTTCCTTTTTAGTGCCGGTGATGCGACGGGAGTATGGTGGTTGCGCCGGAAATATCGCCTACAACATGAAGTTATTACAGGAAGAACCCTTGATTATGGCGACAGTCGGTCATGATTTTGAACCTTATGCACAATGGTTATCTCAATGTGGTATTTCGGTTGAATTTATTAAAACCCTCGATGATAGTTATACTGGGCAAGCCTATATAACGACGGACGAGGATGCCAATCAAATTACCGCATTTCATCCCGGAGCCATGAATTCATCGCATTTGAATAGCGTACCTTTGGATCAAGGTATAACCTTGGGAATTGTTTCTCCTGATGGTAAGGACGGCATGGTGCAGCATGCTGACCAGTTTACCGAATCGGGGATACCTTTTATATTTGACCCTGGTCAGGGAATGCCAATGTTTGATGGTGCAGAGTTGGTGAAATTTATTGATCAAGCAAGCTGGGTAACACTGAATGATTACGAATCGGAGCTAATGCAGGATCGAACGGGTTTATCTTTAAATGAAATTGCAGAACGCGTTGATGCATTGATTGTGACTTTGGGTGCTCAAGGTTCAAAAATTTATACTCAGGGACAATGTCACGATATTCCTTCAGCAAAACCTAAAGCCCTCCTGGATCCAACAGGTTGTGGAGATGCTTACAGAGCTGGTTTACTGTATGGCTTGATGAATGGCTATGATTGGGAGGTTACTGGGCGAATAGCATCATTATTGGGTGCGATTAAAATCGAACATAATGGCACACAGAACCACTCATTCAATATGTCTGAATTTAAAGCACGTTACAGCGACAATTTTGGTACTTCCTTTTAAATATGGAGAATACTCGTAAGCTTCTGGAAATTATGGCGCAGTTACGACATCCTGAAAAAGGTTGTTCCTGGGATCTTAAACAAGATTTCAATAGCTTGATCCCGTATACAATAGAAGAAGCTTATGAGGTTGCTGATGCTATAGAACGCAATGATCTTGATGATTTACAGTCAGAATTGGGTGATTTATTGTTGCAGGTGGCTTTTCATTCCAGGCTGGCTGAAGAGCAGGGATTATTTGATTTTGATCAGGTATCTAAAGGTATTTGCCAGAAATTAGTTCGTCGTCATCCTCATGTTTTTGCCGGGAAAAAATTTTCCAACGATGAGGAACGAAAGCAGGCGTGGGAAGCAGCCAAAGCACAGGAAAGAAAAGATAAAATAACTCAAGATAGTGATAGCATTCTTGATGGTATTGCCCTTAATTTACCAGCTCTGATGCAATGTGAAAAAACCTTGAGCCGAGCGGCGAGTCATGGTTTTGATTGGCCTGAAACACCACCTGTTTTTTCTAAAGTCATTGAAGAGTTGAATGAAGTCCAAGAAGCCTGGGAATCGGGTGATCAGGTCCATATACAGGAAGAAATCGGCGATTTGTTGTTGGTTGTAGTCAATCTTGCCCGGCATTTAAAAGTCAATCCGGAAATGGCTTTGAAAGAAGGTAATAAAAAATTTTCCAGGCGATTTCAATATATTGAACAGAGAGTGTCAGAAAGTGGCAGGGAGCTTCGTGACTGTGAACTAGAGGAACTGGATGCTTATTGGGAGGAAGCTAAAGTTGTCTTGAAGAAGTACTAACATTTTTTACTTACCACGAAGGACACGAAGTTTTTATCTTGTTTTCCTTCGTGCTCTTCGTGCCCTTCGTGGTAAAAAAATTATTCTCTAACAGGCCGTTTATCCAGTTTTCTCTGCAAAGTACGGCGATGCATATTTAATGCTCTGGCTGCCGCAGAAATATTACCATCATGTTGCATCAAAACCGTTTGCAAATGTTCCCATTCCAGGCGTTTTACCGATAGCGGGTTTTCATTGATTTCGACGGAGGTATCGCCTTTGCCTTTGTTTAAAGCATTGATAATTTCATCAGCATTTGCTGGCTTGGTTAAATAATGGATGGCGCCCAGTTTAATGGCTTCAACGGCAGTAGCAATGCTGGAAAATCCAGTGAGAACAATGACTTGGGTATTGTCGTCCAGGGCAATAAGTTTTTCGACCAATTCCAGGCCAGATTGCTGGCCGATACGAAGATCGATGATGGCATATTCTGGCTCATATTGTTCTGCCAGCTTTGCACCATTTTCGACCTCGTGAGCTATGAAAACCTCAAAATCTCTTTTTTCCAAAGCAGATTTCAGTACAGAGCAATAGGTTTCATCATCATCCACGAGCAATAATCTCGGTTTAGCTATCAATTGGTCTGTCATGTTCTTCCTCATCCACTATTAGAGGTAGTGCAATTTCAAAGCATGCGCCACCTGACTCCATGTTGTAGATATCCATTTTACCGCCTAAACGAGTAATTGTCGTATTAGTCAGAAATAATCCTACTCCTAAGCCACGTTTTTTACTAGGGATGGGTTGTTTGCCTAGTAAAGGGAGTATTTTAGGAGGAATTCCAGGTCCAAAGTCTCTAATTTGAATAATAACAAAATCCCCGTTAGCGCTGATATGGAATTCAACGCCCTTTCTTTTGGGAGTGACTTCTGCTGCATTATTTAGAATGTTGATAAGTGAATGGGTTAATGTTTGTTCAGCAATTATTTGGGCATGAGAGGGGAGTCTTTTGTCTATCTGTATGTTTAATTTAAGTCCGGGTTGCAGTGCTCGCCATTGGGTGATTATTTCATCCAGGTATTCGGATAAAAGGATAAGCGCACCCGATTCTGCCCGTAATTCCCCAGCTGAAGCGGACATCATTGACAATGCAGTTTTACAGCGCTCAACTTGTTCATTCAGAATATGTATTTTTTCCTGGAGGTCTGGAAACCTATGCTCAGGATATTCAGCTCCCATATCATTAGCTATTATGGAAATAGTCCCCAGCGGAGTTCCCATATCATGTGCGGCACTAGCTGCCAGAGTACCCAAGGCAACAATTCGTTCATCACGCAAGGCGATTTCTCTAGCATCGGCCAAGTGGCGTTCATTTTCCCTGATGGTCTTAGCCAGTTCCGAAGTAAAATAGGCGACAATGCCAGCACTAAAAACAAATCCAAACCACATGCCAAAAACATGAAGGTTAAAAAAATGTTCTTCAGTTGCCATCGGCATCGACATGTTATGTGCAATCACTTCCGGGTTAAAGCGAGGTTGAATGGCGGGTAAAGGAACATGGAATGGAACTAAAATGGTATAAAACGATGATGTCAGTATGACCGTATACCAGGTGTAATCACGTGGTAGCATGATTGAGGTAAGAATTAAGGGTAGCAGAAAAATCCAGATAATAGGGTTTGTTGCCCCTCCCGTAAAAAAAAGCAGCGCAGCAATCCCTAAGATATCCAAAGCTAATTGAGCAAAGATCTCCAGTTCAGATATGGGGGTTTCATTTTGTAACCGTAGCCAGGTATAGTAATTTAATGCTGCAATGGCAAAAATTATTGGCCAAAGCGTAACTTGTTTTAACGGGATGCCCAGTCCATAGACTGAAATAAGGATAAGTATGGATACGCCACCAAGAATCAGATTCCTTAAAATAAACAGCCATTGCAGATTTTCTTTGCTGGGTAATCCATAGTGTAATGAGTCATTTTCATTCATAAAGCTAATATTTAAAGTAAGGTA
>JAUXDP010000064.1 GCA_030618325.1 Methylococcaceae bacterium
ATGCCAGTCATGAATTAATAGAGGTACCCTTATAGCCTTTCAATAGAAATTGACAGATTATCCAGAGAATATCACTATGTATAGCCAAATCATTGTTCAGGAGATAACTAATGGCCGAAAAAACTCGAAATGATGCAGACCAGTTAATAGCAAACGCCAGGAAACATCAAAAAGAACGGGAGCAAACTTACCGAGGCCAGGCTCTTAAAATATATCCCTGGATTTGCGGCCGTTGTACCCGAGAATTCACGAACAAGAACCTTCAGGAACTTACAGTTCACCACAAAGACCACAATCATGACAACAACCCTTCGGATGGCAGCAACTGGGAATTACTGTGCCTCTATTGTCATGATAATGAACATCAACGATATGAAGAAACCCGCTTCGGTAGTTCTATACACGAGACAGAAACTACGGTTACGGCAACCCATAGCCCATTTGCCGATCTTGGTGCTTTGTTAAAGGATAAAAAGTAGGCCTTTTTTCCATACTTTCCGGTTGTGCTCATTAAGATATTGCACTGACCTACCTAACGTTTTTTGGTCACAAAATTAAGAAATCTTGTACTTCCGTACAATAGAACTACATACCGTTCCGTTTTATTATTTGTCCTACCAAATTTCTAATAAATAGAAATTGTATAGTTTTCAGGTAGAAACAGATCATGAAAGAGATTAAAAATAGTCCGAATACCATTGACTTTGATTTCGACCAATGGATGAAGCTTGCAGAACGGGATCCTGAAGCTTTTGAAAAAAAGCGCCGCGATATAACTCAAGCAGCAATAAAACAAGCGCCAGAGAAAATGCATCAACGTTTAGAAGGCTTGCAATGGCGTATAGATTCAGAAATAAAACTAGCCGTAAACCCAATGGATGGATGCTTAAAGGTATATCGGATGATGATGGATTCCGTATATAAGCCCGGTGGCCTACTCGATGCTTTAACAATGACAGACAGTGTTAATAAATCTGACAACAGTAAAAATGTAATTCAATTGAAAAATGATTTAAAATCCAACACCGTAAAGAAATAATTTCATCCCTTCCGCACACTCTTTACTTTTTCTGCTACTTACTTTTATACGCTTTCCTTGGGGCTTCTGACTCGGTTTTTGTTCCCGCTAAATGGAACTTAGAGGCTAAAAGCATCAACAAATTAGTGGCCGATCTGATTCGAGAAGCAAACATCCCTCTCTCATGTCATGCTCTTTAAAGTATTGGTTTTTCATACACAGTGAGCACTAAATGATCAGACACTCGAATTGATGTTTACATATATCAGAATAATAAACCAATGAAAACTGTTTCCTAATAACCGGTGACTTTTCACAAATCCAGGGGGAGTGATATAGTCACTCCCCCTGGATTTTAAGTTTACTTATTTATTTCAGTTCTGGAATTTGCGTCGGCCTGCAGCAATTAACCCTGCTAAACCTGAACCAAATAACCATATAGCAGTAGGAATGGGGACGGCGGAAGTTATTAACGGTGAATTTTCATCAGAATCGAACCAACCAAAGCCTCCGATTGCCATTGTTGCTATACTGCCATCTGAATTGAAAGTAGGTAACACATCGTTAAAAAATGGGTGAACCCAGATTCCTATTTCCTCACCAAACTGAATCCCTTTCCAGCCATCATCATCTGGATCACTTGGAGTGTAACTATTTATCCCAGAGACATTAATATCAAAATTGTATGTGGTTTGCCCAGCAACAGAAACTGTACTAAATGCACCCTCAAAGGATTGAATGAATTCTCCTGGACGCTTCCAACTATCATGCGACCAGTTGCCGCTATAAACATAACTGGTAATATTGCCACTATTTGAATCAGCATAGAGAATAGCATACTCACCAGTACTGCCATGCTTGGGACCCTTACCATCAGTCAAC
The DNA here is from genome assembly GCA_030618325.1 of Methylococcaceae bacterium. Taxonomy (GTDB): domain Bacteria; phylum Pseudomonadota; class Gammaproteobacteria; order Methylococcales; family Methylomonadaceae; genus JALSJK01. Next base: position 1,901 of record JAUXDP010000064.1, read on the forward strand.
ACCATCCATACCCCATCACCAATACCAGAAATTGCATAGGCTCCCTGGTTGGTTACATTAGCCGGAAGAGTGTCTGTCAAAACTAAAGACGCCGAAAGTTGCTGTGTCGAATCATTGAACTTTGTAGTTAAATGTTCAACATAGCCCGCTGCGGGATTATGGTAGCCTGTATCCAGATTACCGTTATTAACACCATAATCATGAACATAAAATTCATAGGTAGTTGCTGAAACTAGCGCGGGGAATACCAGGGCGGTTACTAGCCCTACTTGTAACAATTTCTTCATCATTATTCCTTTGTCATTATTAAACAATCAGATATCTGTTGAGAAGTAACATTAAATTCTGACTATTGATCCTAAGCGGCTGCTCTCTGCCAAATTCATTCTGAATTTTCTACATTGGAGATAAAAACCAATACTGAGGGGCTTCTCGACTAGGAAATATTAATCAGTAAATTTTGCTGATTTTAAGTTCTCATGAAGGAAAGAATAACAAGATGTAAATAGCTTTACTATTGTACTTTGGTACAATTTTTCTCACCGTCATTCTGGCATGCTTTTAGCCGAAATCTAAACTTCATACACTGGATTCCGGCTAAAAGCATGCCGGAATGACGATTGAAAAGTTAAAGGGATAGCAGCATGGAATTATAGTGCTGTAATCACCAATCTTCATCCAACTGACATTAGAATGAAACCTCGACCCCCACAACAACGCGATCATTCTCATCAAATTGTCCAAATATTCCCTGTTTATCACCGTAAAAAATATCCGCTGCCAACCAGGTTTTGATATTGTCCTGCCATTCGTAGCTGATTTTAGGTCGGATAATACCGTCACCATTATTGGTGTTAGCGATAATCAATACTTCGGCAGTTAATGTGTCATACAGAAAGTTGCGGCGAATTAATCCAGTAATAGTGGTATCCAGTTTATCCCGCGTGGTCTTATCAGCATCCTTTACGACCCAGCTTTGTATCAACTGCATACTGATTAATATATCCCAAGGGGCATTCCAGTCTAAGCCCAACACATAATGCAGTTCCGGGCTTTTCACTACGCCTTGGTTCTGTAGCGGATTTTTTCCGATAAAATAATGATCAGTAAAGTAACCGAATTCACCGCGCACCACCCAATCTGCAAAAGCATTGCTAAAGGTCGTACCGAAGACATGCGTACGTTCGTATTCAGGTGTTATAGTGATGACTGGATTACCACCTGCCAACGATAGATTTTGTCTAAGTACTGGCAGGTTATTATATTGATACAGATAGTTAAAGGTAATATCCCAACCCTTCCAGAATGTTGTGGCACGAAAGCCAACATCGGAATCCAGAAATACGTTATTGGGTCGTCTGGGCTGTTCGATGTTTACCTGCACACCGGGTGGTGCAGTGGGTACCAGCTCCGGTGAAGTGAAAGCATAAGTAGCACTTTGTTTGGGCAAGGCATGATAAGTTTGATCAGGAATCCAGAGAAACTGCAGATCCCAGTCTGCTATGCTATGTTCAATATTGAGTGTCCATAAGGGTATCCGGGAGTTGTCAAAATCATCCAGGATAAATTCCCGGAACGATTGTGGATTGACGATATCCAGCACTTTCAGGCCGTCTGATTTCCCCCAGACTATCTGCTGCTTACCCAGAGTCAGGAAGGTATCGCCGATCTCACCCTGCAGATAAAATTCGCGCAATTCCAGCTCCACTTCATCACTCAACATCGCGGGTTTGCTGTACTCGCTGTAGCTGCCGCGATTAATGTCATCAATTTGCAGTCCGTTTATCGCTTCTGCCCGTAGCCGCAAGGAGGATTTGAGTTGCCAGCCATTTTCGAAACCAACATTGAATTCCGGAACCAGACTTAAATTAAGTGACTGGCTGTCGCCGTCATGCGTATTGACCATCCATTGTGCAGTCGCAGTAATGGAACTGTCAAAATCCACAGCTACTGCAGCTGATTGCCACAATCCGAACAAACAACAACGGAAAATTTTCTGCATAGTCATATTTTCCTCCTTTAAACGGAAGTTATAATCCGCGTTTCAGGGCATTCTGAGTAAACAGTCGATCGTTAACACCTTCGTTATAGCGCACCTCAGAAAAGGTAAAGCGGGTATGATGACCGGTTTTGTGATTACTTACTTCCAGCTCGTGCTGGGTCCATATATCTTGCACCTGTCGAATATCTTTAGAATGAATAGTTTTTAACGGCCTACCCTGCATATCCCACATTTTTGACTGGCGCACCATCCATATAGTGTCATCAACACATTGCTCAACTTTACTGTATCCCAGTTCTGCGGCAATGTCATCATTTACCGGTACGCTCTCAAGCAACAAACAATGGAAACCGTCGACTTCACTTTCTCCAATGGTTTTTCGCTGATAATCATCTATCGAAATGCGAGTTTCAAGCTTGATGTCTTCATAAGTGAAATCAGTACCCAGGAAATAATCACCGCGATCCGATGCGGAAATACGCCTGACCTTGCGCATTGCCGGCAAATATAACCATTGATCGTCATCCTTATCTGCTTCCGGGTAGTCGTAGGTTAAAAATGCAGTATCCTTGATATTTTTCGGTGCCAGATAGAATATGACCGTGCGTTTTTCATCGCTGTAATATTTGCGAAAGCCTTTGGTTTCACGAATACGCTGTTTACCTCTACTGTCTGTCATTTCCATAGTCAGTAAACGCGACACCGCCTCGCCTTCATCGCGGGCATTAATGCGCAGGGCAATTTCGTCGCCATCGGGTAATTCGGCTGCGAATGGTGCGTTGCATATTGCAACGAATAAAATAATGATTGAGTGATAATTTTTCATGATATTTCTCCTAATCAAGAAACTATAAATATGTTTCTCATTCTTTCTTAAATTTGGTTAAGTAAGCAGGATTTTCAATTTTTCCGGGTCCAGTTCTCTGTCCGGCCAAATAAAGGAATACCCACATAACCCCGTAATGCCAACTTATCATCGTCAATTAATTCCAGGCTGCCTTGATAAGTCTTACCATTATTCGGATCGTAAAGTTGACCCCCTGTCCAGCGATTGACGCCATTGAAATTAAAGCCTCTCAATATGATTAAGCCGAGTAACGATTGGTTACGCCGATCCGGTTCAGGATTGTTAATATCTACACGATTGGCATCATCAGGATTAACACCTCCCACGACAATGCCCTCGAAAGTTTTGGCTTTTTTATATATTTCTATATATCCATCTTGTTCTGCGTTTAACCAAACACCGAGGATGGCATCACCCTTTGCTAACTCAGCCAATGCCTGTGATGAAGTAAATAATAGAAAGCAAAAAATAATGGTTGATACATGGTTTTTCATGATGTCCTCCTATTTTTGTAACAAAAATTTATTTATCGCCAAAGCGATGCAGCGTGGAGGAAATTCTCCACCGATTGCCAGCAGCTTGTTAACACCCCCGGGAACCACGGTCGACTTGCCTTTCATGAAGGCTCGATAAGCTTTTGCAACTTGTTTACTAGTATTGCCACTGAAATATCGATACAAACGGGTAGCGGAAAAACCGCCCTGTTTGGCAAAAGCAGTGCTTAATGGGCCGGGACAAAAAGCCGTGCTTGTAACCGGTGTATGCTTGAGTTCAACCACCACCGCCCGATTAAAAGCCAGCACAAAACTTTTACTGGCATAGTAAGCCGCTGCATTCGGTCCGCCTGGCTGAAATGCAGCCAGCGAAGCTACATTTAAAATCCGCCCGATACCTTGTTCTATCATGTTTGGCAACAATAATCGGGTCAGTTGCACCAGCGTGGTAATATTCAGATTTAGCATGTTTGTTACGGCATCAAGATCCGAATCGGAAAATCGTCCGTAATAGCCAACACCGGCATTGTTGATCAGAAAGTCGATCTGCAATCCTTGTTCCTGAAGCATCTGGTACAGCTTCTGGGCTGCGTTTGGAATAGCGAGATCTAGAGCCATGGTATGAGTTTTAATCCCGTATTCACTTTGCAGTTGTTCGCTTAGTTGCTGAAGTTTTTGCTGGTTGCGGGCAACCAGCACCAAATTGATTTGATCCCGCGCCAAACACCGACAGAGTTCAGAACCAATGCCGCCGGTAGCGCCGGTAATCAGTGCTGTTTTTGATGTGTGATTATTCATTGTTATTCCTCATTCATTCGTTAACAATATCAGCAGGAAGACGGTGACGACTTTCTCGCTGATATCCTAAAAATTCAGGCTTTAAGTGTTTAATTAAAGCGGGTAACACAGTCATGCTAGAAATGAAACTAATCAGCACGGAAAAGGCGATCAACATGCCTAATTTTGCTAAAGGAGGCACAGTGCTCAACCCCAAAATCCCGAAGCCAAGGAACACCGCAACAAAGCTAAACAACAAGGCGCGGCCTGTTGATGGATAAAGTTGACGTAGTGCTTGCTCAGGTTCAAAACCTTGCTCAGCGATCAACAACTTGATCCGGTCTAAAGTATGTATGGCAAAATCAATACCGATACCTAATGCGATTGCGGCTGTCATTGTAGTACCCACTGCAAGCGTTATTCCAACGACACCCATAAAGGCATAGACTGATAAAGTACCTAATATGACGGGGATAAGTGCTAGTGTGCCGCCATAAACAGAGCGAAGACTGATACAGACAAGCAGCCAGACCAAGATCAGTGCAAAGGCAACACTTTTAAATTGTGTCCCCAGCAAACTATTGAGCCATTCATAATCAACATTGACCCGTCCGGATAATGTTGCTTTTATATCAGCCGTGTTGAAATTTTCATCAAGGTATTTTTGGGTCGCTTCCACCACAACTTTGTTTTGCTGATAGCGTGCTGAATCCATACGTGCTCGAACTAATGCCATACGATAGTCATAGTCAATTTCTTCTTCAAAGTCAGTGGGGTCACCACTCGCTGAATAGAGCAAAAAATACTGCGAGATCAAATCTGCATCATCTGGAATCACATAAGCGGATGTTGTATTTTCATTCAAAGAGCGGTTCATCTGCTTAATGTAATCAACAATGGATGTACTACCGTTGACATGTGGCAATGTCTTCAAAAACCCCTGTAAAGCATCGATGCGATGTAAATGTTCTGGCTTAAATAAATCGCCTTCTGTGGGTGTTTCTATGACAATATCAAGGGTATTAGAACCATCCAAGGTTGCATTGATTGCCTTGTCTGCTAGAGAGATGGCTTCAGTTTCCTGGAAATTTTCTATCCATGATTCATTGACTTCTAATTTAAGCGCTCCCATCACGCCTAGCACACTGACGATAACCGACAAAAAAAGTACCTTTTTGGTATTACCCAGCACCCAGCTACCAATGGTGTCCATAATTTTGCTGAAGAAATCGATTTGTAAGCCCTGCCTATTCGACTTAAATGCTGGGCTATGAATTGGTTTTAACATCACTAACGCTGCAGGCACAAAGGTCAGTGAGAACAAACCGGCCATAGCCAACCCAATCAATGAAAACAAACCAAAGGCTTGCATAGGCGGCATATAAGAAGAAATAGAAACGCCCAGAAAACCTACCATCGAAGTTAAGGTGGTAATGGTAACGGGTCGCCACATTAACACCATAGTGCGAACCACGAGGTCTCGCTGACTATCATTAGGATGATTAGCCAGTTCTTCATAATATTGACTAAGCACATGGATAGAATCGGCGACAGCAACACCAACTAATAAAATTGGCATGCTAGTGGTAATGACATAAACGGGTACACCCACGCTCGCCATCAAGCCTACCGCTGCGGCAACCGCTGAAAAAATCACCACGGCGGGAATGATGGTTCCCCGCCAAGTACGAAATGAAAGTAAACATAATAGAGTAATGACCACCACCGAAATAGGCACTAACCGTGCTGCATCGGCATTAATATAAGTCACTAAATAACCTGAAACGGCACCATCACCTGCGACATGCAAACTTTCACCATTATTGGTTGGCGCGCGTGCAATTAAATCAAGTAATTGTTCATAGACGTTTGGTGCTGCATTAACATCGTAGACTTCGGTAACGATTAACGTGGCTGAACCATCGCGCGCCACAAGACTACCCTGATAGAGTGGGAAATCCATAACCGCTGCCCTCACCTTGTCCGCATCTTTCTGAGTGATGGGCGGGGTTTCAAAAAATGGCTCTATCACCATGCCTTCAGAATTACCGGTAATATTATCCTCGGTGGCAAGACTGACGACGCGATCACGATTAATTTCCGGCATTTTCATGACTTCATCCGTTAACCACTGGATGAGTTGCAATGATTGAGGATTAAACACACCTTGTTCACCCTTATTAACAACGGCAATTACCATGGGATCCTTTAGGCCGAATGTCTGCTCTACTTGATCACGATAGAGCAATGCAGGATTGTCATCGGGTAAGAACGATTCCGATCTGGCATCAATGGTCAGCTTTGGGATAAAAGCAGCAGTGCCAAAGATAATGAGTAAACCCAGGGTAATAATGGTTTTCGGTATGCCCGTAATCGTAGTAAAAAAGCGATGTGATAATGATGTTGCTTTAGTTTTCATGGCTACTCTCCTTCAGGGATTAACATGCCGCGTTGTACTGCGGGTCTTAGCTTAAGTTGCTTTAGCCAGCGAGTAAGATTCTGGTAGTCAGTCAGTTTCTGCTCCTGTGTCAATGCAGCCGGTAATGCGGTAATATCTGCAATGCTGTAACTTGATCCGGCCAGAAATTCCTGTTCAGCTAACTGCTGGTCAAAATAACGATACAAATCATGCACGCGATTTCTTAACTCTTCGGCTGCCTGTGGTTGTTTGTCTGAGCAGAGGTGTTGTAAATAAAACGCGCTGAATATGACTGAACCGATATCTACCGCATAAAAATGCATCCATTCATAAACTTTTGCTCTTTCAGTTAGGGAAGCTGGTAATAAATGCCCGGTTTTTTCTGCCAAATATTGCAAAATGGCAACCGATTGCGTGAGTATAAAAGGGTCGGAATTACCGCTGTCATGATCCACCAGTACTGGAATCCGTCCACTGGGGTTAAGGCGTAAAAATTCGGGCTGACGTTGTTCACCTTTCGCCAGGTTAACCCGGTGCACCGAATAATCCAGTCCAACTTCCTCCAACATGATGGAGACGCGCTGGCCGTTAAATGTGTTGGCGGAATATAGATCTATCATATTGTTCTCCTTTGTCTGTAGGAACTTACAACAAACCAACTGGTCTGTTTGATAAAACAATAGCACAAACCGACTAGTCTGTCTATAATATTACTAAACTATTTACAAAGGCTAAAACATGACAACAGAACGTAACCCGGAAAATACCCGTATGAAAATTCTTGGTGCAGCTTTTCAGGAAATACACAAACACGGCTATCAGGGCATGCGCGTGGATAATGTGTTAAAAAATACCAACCTGAAAAAAGGCGCTTTGTATCATCATTTTGCTGGAAAACAGGCCCTAGGTTATGCTGTTTTGGAAGAATTGATACAGCCGCGCATCGCTGAATTGTGGATCGATCCGTTAAATGACTTTGGCAATCCTCTGGAAGGTATTCACGCCTTGTTTGAAGGACTTGATGCTGTCTGGAGCGACGAGTCTTTTATCCTAGGCTGTCCGTTAAACAATCTGGCACAGGAAATGTCGCCAATTGACGAAGGCTTTAGGGAACGAATTGAGAAATTTTTTCAATATTGGAAAGCATCCATAGCGGAAGCATTAAAGACCGGCCAGGAAAAAGGGATCGTTGATATTTCAATCAATACTGACGACTGCGCCATCTTTATTCTTTCCTCTATTGAGGGCGCATTAGGTATGACAAAGAACCATCAGGACAAAGAGATTTACTACAGTTGTGGGAAGGAATTAAAGCGATATTTGAATACCCTAAGAGCATAATGAATTTACCGTACTTAGTGAAACAGAATAGACTATACCCTCCCATTAAATAAATAGACCTACACCCATGCCAAAAATACTCGCCTTTGCTGGCAGCAGCAGAAAAGACTCACTCAATAAAAAGCTGTTAAAAATTGCGGTTTTAGGCGCTGAAAGCGCTGGAGCTACAGTTACTTTTATTGATTTAGCAGATTACCCAATGCCGTTATTTAACCAAGACCTGGAATCAGAACAAGGAATGCCAGAAAAGGCCCATGAATTTAAAAATCTACTCATTGAACATGATGGTTTTTTAATAGCCTCACCTGAATACAATAGTGCCTTCAGCCCATTACTAAAAAATGTCATTGACTGGGCGTCTCGGGCAGAATCGCAGGATGAACCACCTTTAGTCGCTTACAAAGGTAAAGTAGCCACAATTATGGCAACCTCTCCTGGTGCGTTAGGCGGAATCAGGGGATTGGTTTTTTTAAGAATGCTTCTTGGCAATATCGGTGTAACTGTAATCCCCGATCAAATTGCTGTACCTCAAGCAATGAAAGCATTTGCTGCTGATGGTTCGCTGATTGATGAAAAGCGACAACAAACCGTCATTGATCTAGGAACAAAGTTATCTCAGGTAGCAGCACAATTGTGTGTCTAACAAAAACTCCATATCAATCATAGAAAATACTGCTTAAGAAGGAACTGTGGAGAACATTCCACCATAACTTCAATAATTACCAAACTGACTTTTTATAATTAGCTCGAATAATTTTATCTTTCGTAATCAAGACTGAGTCTGACGCTTCAGCCCCTACTGTAAAAAGGCGATCAAAGACATCTCTTGTCCATACATATTCAATAGCTTTATCGAATACCTGTTCTGCTTTCAGCAAACAAACTTTTAGCCCAATAGCCTTATCAAAGATTAAGTCTCCCACGCAGAGGGGGATCGATAGCTTAGTAGTGAGTCTAGACGCTAGTTAAAATTAATAGCATTTGAGATCCAACTTATATGGTTTGTTCTAAAAAAGACTCATTTGACTAAACTTAGCCATAAGCTATATTTAAACTAATCATTCCAGCAACTTTTAGCCCTCCCTGCATGAATATATCAGAACATAACTCCACAAAAATAGCAGATCTCAATATCCCCTTAGAAAGAGATGTTTTTAGCCGTACACTCATCAGAGAATTGGCGGGTACTTTACAAGACGTTATTGGCCTTAAAGAATCAGAAGGTTTTATCAGTATCGTTGGAAAAAATATAGGCGAATGGATAAATGACACCTACAAAAGCCAATTAAAGCAGACTAAATTATCTCGCGAGCAAGTTATTGCCGTACTCATTGATTTAAAAACACGAATTAATGGTGAATTTAGGCTGCTAGAGCAAGATCAGAATAAGGTTGTTTTTAAAAATCGCCAGTGTCCTTTTGAAGATAAAGTCATAGATAGAGAATGTATGTGCATGATGACTTCGAATGTTTTTGGATCTATCACTGCAAATAATTTAGGTTATTCCAAAGTAGTTTTAGAAGAAACAATTGCCAAAGGTGATAAAGAATGCAAAGTTATCGTGCATTTTAATCGTACCGCTGAATCTGAAGCAGCTGAAGGAAGAGAATACTTCAATCTAGTTGGCTAATCGTGCACATAAGCCACTTTCTAGAGTTTACCTTTTCATTTTCTGAAAGGGCATGTTTGTTAAACCCGAAAGGGATTATCCTAGCTATAAATCCCGCAGCAACGGAGTTTATTGGAAAACAAAATAATGAAGTTAAAGGTGCTCATTTCAGCAGCTTACTCGATATAACAGAAACACGCTTTGAGCAGTATTTAAAACTATCCACTAGTAGCCGGGAAGCTACAGCAGGACGACTACTTATATTAAATTCAAATATTGAAAGTATCGAATGTGAGTGCAAAGCAGCATTATTGCTTCCAGTGGGCGCTGACGGCAAACCCAGTCTTTTACTCCGTTGGAGCAGTACTAAATCACAATCCACAACATTTTCATTGTTAAATGTCGAATTAGAAGCATTACGAGTTCAACATCATAAAATCATGGATCAAAGAGATTATTTGGAAGGCCATGTAAAACGGCGAACCAAACAACTCATTGAAAAAACCGAACAATTAGAGCAATCCAATAAGGAGCTGTGGACGATTAAAAAAGACCTGGAAAGCTATCAATGCAATCTGGAAGAACTTGTCGAACAAAAAACTCAGGACTTAAAAGAAACAACGCAAAATGCTTTGTTAGCTGAAGAAGCTGCTGTTCAGGCAAATCAGGCAAAATCAGAATTTCTTTCCAATATGTCCCATGAATTGCGTACACCTATGCATGCCATTTTATCTTTTTCTGATTTTGGTAGAAAAAAAATTACCAGCACCACTCTTGAAAAATTACACGATTACTTCACAAAAATACATTCTAGTGGCGAACGCCTCTTAAACTTGCTTAATGATCTCCTTGATATATCTAAATTAGAATCAGGAAAAATGAAAATGGATTTAGTTGAGCATGATCTACACATCTCTATTGACTCCTGCATTAATGAACTCACTGGATTAATCGACAAGAAGTCTATTAGTTTAATAAAAAATTCGACCAGTGATGCAAAAGCGACTATAGATGTAGCCAGCATAAATCAGGTTATTATCAACATTCTTTCAAATGCGATTAAATTTTCGCCAGAGAACAGTAATATTACGCTAACACTTAGAACAATCACACCATCTGATTCTGCAAATGATCTAACTGAATCAAGACCCACTATACAACTCAGTATTCAGGATGAAGGTCCCGGCATTCCACCCTCAGAACTTACCACCATTTTCGATTCATTTATTCAAAGTAGTTACACCCGAACTGGAGCGGGAGGCACCGGTTTAGGACTATCCATCTGTAAAAGCATCATTGAGCTACATCACGGTCATATTTGGGCCGAGAATGCCGCAGGCAAAGGAGCAATTATAATTTTTCAGATACCTATCGCGAGACCTGGTGAATAAGCAAATTCCCAGGAGGCTATTCGTGTTGCCAAATTGTGATATTTATGGCCTTGTAGACCTATTACTTCTTGGCCCGAATCACGATAGATTCTATATTCTGAATAGAGGCTGCGACATCATAATATTCCATACCAGATAATTCGGTTATGTGAACGACTTCCCCACTGACATCGACTATTTTTCCTGTAAATTCACTGCCTGATTGCATTTTTATAGTGACCAGCTCACC
>JAUXDP010000112.1 GCA_030618325.1 Methylococcaceae bacterium
GGCGTTAATGGTTTAAAATTTCGCTTGCCTTTTTTATTCCACAATACTTCGGCAATTTCCAGACTTTCAACCAGGAGCACCAATAACGCCAACCCCTGCATCAACAACAAAATAATCCACAACATAGCAGTAAAACTGGTCTGATACTGATGCGCACCAATAGATGCAGTCCAGGCTATCGTTGATGCACCAAGATTGGCTATCAAACCAAAAAATATAACACCCGGCAACTTTAATCGTTTCCGATTAAATAAAAATAGGGAGGTAATCAGCAGGCTAAGCGATACAGCAGCCAAAGCCCAATGCCGCCATTTAGGCAATTTTTGCACAGCACCCTGCATGGAAAATTTTGGTTTCCGCTCTGCATCAAATAACCCCCAATACGCACCCGACGAACCTTCGCTAGCCATTTTCCACGGCTGATCAAACGCCTCGACCGCATAATAAACAACATTCTCTGCGTGAGCACGGGTCAGAAATTCTCTGAGGAACCTGGCCTGATTAAAAACTGTACCTTTAGCTTTTCTTATCGGCTGACCATTTGAAGGCCAACCCACCTCGGTAATAATAATTTGTTTATTAGGAAATGCTTTTTGTAATTGATAATATCGTTCAAAAACGAAATCAACTGCCTCATCTGCCGAAATTCCTTCCCAGTATGGCAAAATGTGTGTAGCAATAAAATCGACTTCATCAGCCAATTCCGGGTATTCAACCCAGGTATGCCAAGTTTCCGAAGTACTAACAGGACGCCAGGTTTGGCTTTTAACCTGCCGGATTAAGTAAATTAACTCCCCTACTGAAACATCTTTTCTTAGCAGGGCTTCGTTACCTACCATGGTTCTAACAATGTTAGTATGGCCTTGGCGACTAAGCGCTATTAGTCTATCAACCTCACGTTGATTCGCTACCGCATCATCCCCAATCCATGCACCAACAGTTACGTTGATCCTATGTTTAGCTGCCAATTCAGGTATCACGTCCAAACCATAGTTGACACTATAAGTTCTGACTGCATGAGTCTTATCTTTTAGCAATTCCAAATCTTGATCAATCTCCTGCCGATTTGGATACAGTCGCTTGGCGGGATCATGATGTCTACGTAGCGGGTTAAATGACAACCCCATCATAACGCCATCCCATTCTCGAGCATTTTGGGGCTGGTTTAAATATGCCCAGAATAGCAAATTAGCTAACACCAATAAACAAAGTGTTATCAAGAACCTAGCTGTTTTTTTCATAATAACCTCCGGCTCTTTAACGGGAGCGCAAAAAAGATTCAAATAAGGGTTAAAAATTCTTATATTACTCTATCCTTAGAAGCTTAAATAAATATGAAACCACCGTCAGTTATTGCCAATAAAGTTGTGAGTATATACTTACAATATATTTAGAATGGTATTTCTCACTAATGCTTTATATAAAAAACGAGGGTGGGTGCTAGCCGTATATCACCCTAAAAATAATTGATACCCACTGTTTTTAGTGCAAACCATTGATTACACAATACCTTTAAAACATCCACTTAGCCTACGGGTGGTGCTAAAATTTTATAAAGCACTGAGGAACCAACATCTTGCGCTATAATTTCGCTCATCAGATTTTTTTAGGAAAATCGTCACAAAATACATTACTTCGCAAAACTGGGATGTCTTTTTTTAAAAGAAAATTTATCAAACAACTAATCGCAAGCTTTGCAGATTTATTGCCCATTCTTGCGGTAATTTTATTCTTCCAGCTTTTTGTCATTGGACAACCTCTTGCCGATATTGTTGACTTGATAATAGGAACCTTGTTAGTCATTTTAGGCCTCACCTTTTTTGTCATCGGCCTGGAACTTAGTTTATTTCCAATTGGTGAATCCATGGCGCTAGCCTTTGCCAAAAAAGGGAGTGTATTTTGGTTGCTGAGTTTCGCTTTCTGTTTAGGTTTCGGCACTACCATTGCTGAACCGGCACTCATTGCTGTCGCCAACGAGGCAGCAGAAGTTGCCAGCCAAGGTGGCATGATAAAAACTTCTGATGAGGCAAAATCAGACTATACGCTAGGGCTGCGTATCACTGTTGCCTTTTCCGTGGGTATTGCCATTGTTATTGGCGTGTTACGCATTCTTCATGGCTGGCCGTTACATTATTTAATTATTAGTGGTTATTGCGCTGTCGTTGTCATTACACCTTTTGCCCCTGATGAAATTATCGGCATTGCCTACGATTCCGGGGGCGTAACTACATCTACCATCACAGTACCCCTGGTTACGGCTTTAGGTGTAGGCTTGGCGACAGCCATTAAAGGCCGCAACCCGATGACGGATGGCTTTGGTTTAATTGCCTTTGCTTCGCTTACGCCTATGATTTTTGTTATGGCTTACGGGATATTGCTATGACACCATGGTTGTCACATTTTGCAACCACATTGCTTGATACCGGCCGTGATGTATTACCGATAGCCGCCATCATTATAGGCTTTCAATTGATAATAATTCGCAAACCAATCCGGCACCCAGGTAAAACCTTGCTTGGTTTCATTTATGTGCTTTTAGGCATTACTTTATTCCTTGAGGGCTTACAAATTGCAATTTTTCCAATAGGGGAATTAATGGCTAATCAGTTAACCACTCCTGAATTTACTGGCATAAAACCAGCACTAGAAACCTCCATCTGGCAAGCCTATATCTGGGTTTACGTATTTGCCGCCAGCATTGGTTTTGCTACCACTTTAGCTGAACCTTCTTTAATTGCCGTTGCCATTAAAGCTGAACAATTATCAGGAGGAGCTATACATGCTTTTGGTCTACGAATTGCTGTTGCCATTGGGGTTGCTTTTGGGCTCGCTCTTGGAACTTTCCGGATAGTTTCTGGAACAGAACTCTATATTTATATTATCTCCGGTTACCTTTTGGTTATCATTCAAACGGCATTCGCCCCTAAAATGATTATCGGTCTGGCTTACGATTCTGGAGGAGTAACCACCTCAACAGTAACAGTGCCACTTGTTACAGCGCTGGGTTTAGGCCTTGCATCGTCAGTACCGGGACGAAACCCGTTGATTGATGGCTTTGGCCTAATTGCCTTTGCCAGCTTATTTCCAATTATTGCAGTACTTAGTTATGCCCAAATTGCTGAATGCCGCAACCGAGGCAGTCTTACCAAACATTGAGGATAATGTATGCATTTCAAATTAATTATTGTATTTGTTGAAGACAATAAAACAGACATAGTACTTGATACCGCCCGAAAATTTGGTGCAAAGGGCGCAACCGTAATCAATAACGCCCGAGGGGAAGGTCTAAAACAACCAAAAACTTTCTTTGGCCTAACCCTGGACACCCAACGTGACGTTATTTTTTTCCTGGTCGAAGAACATCTAAGCAGGCAAATTCTGGAATCAGTTGCCAAAGTAGCAGAATTTGACTCTAAACCAGGAACAGGTATAGCTTTGCAAATAGATGTCGAAGATGCTATAGGAATAATGCATCAAGTCGATGAATTAACTCAGGAATATGAGGATAATATATGATTAATAAAGACAAAATTATTCACGTGCGCGAGGTAATGAAACCAGACTTCGCAACCGTTGATGGCATCGCTACTATAGGTGATGCATTAAAAAAAATGAAGTCTGCTAAAACATCGGTGCTAATCGTTAACAAACGTCACGAAAACGATGAATATGGACTAATTACTTCAGCGGATATTGCCCGCCACGTTCTTGCCAAAGACAGGGCTCCAGATAGAGTCAATGTTTATGAAATTATGACTACACCTGTCATTACGGTTTCACCCGACATGGATATCCGCTCCTGTTCCCGCTTGTTTGCTACATATAATCTAGTGAGAGCACCCGTAATGGAAAACAATCAAATAATCGGTATGGTTAGCCCCAATTCTTTGGTGTTAGATGGGTTATATAAAATATGTTAATGCACAACATAAAAAATATCAGTACAATGCCGATAATCAGAAGCTGATATCGAGAGAATGGACTCCTTTGTTGTTAGGCCATTCAGTTATCAATGCTGTAGTTCTGTACCGTAAATGCTGTACATTTCAATCAAATATGGAGTTATAAAATGGCAACAGGCACCGTCAAATGGTTTAACAACACAAAAGGCTTCGGCTTTATCGAACCTTCCGAAGGAAATGAAGATGTTTTCGTACATCATTCTGTCATTCAGGGCGAGGGGTTTAAAACCTTAACTCCTGGACAAACAGTTTCATTTGAAATTGAAAATGGCCCCAAAGGCCTGACTGCTATTAATGTAGCTCCAGAATAAAATTCTATCAAAAGGCCAAGTGAACCCTACCTGGCCTACTTTAATTGCACCATAGGTAATTTATTTTTGATTGGTTTGATTTAAGCTTTGTTTAATACGGCTTAAAGTTTTGGCTTGGCTCAAAGCAGCTGATATTTCAGAGTCAGCGGGCACTACTTCTAACGCTTTTCCATAGAAAAATTGTGCCTGAATATGATTTCCTTTTTTAGCTTCATGTCTGGCCCAAAGAACATAAATATCCTTGATATTATTAACACCTGCTAATGCCTTTTCATGTGCAGGAAAATGATCAAGAATAACCTGATAAACAGTAAAGGCACTATCATGCTTTGGCCTAGTGAGCCTTTTTTGGGCAATTTGCCGTTCTGCAAAATCTAACAACTCATCGATACCCTTAGGATCCTTAAGTAGTTCAAAGAACTCACTTTCCGGACGTATACTAGTTGTAACGCCAGCCTGAATATTAGCTAAATCAGATAAAATACCAGGGTCTTCAGGTGAAATTTCCAGCGCCTTTCCGAAAAGAAAAATTGCGTGTTTATTATTGCCTTTTCTTATTTCGTGCTTTGCCCAACTAAGGTAGGTTTCTTTAATCTTATCAATCCCTGAAATAGCTTGCCGATGATCAGGGTCCAACGCCAAAATCTCCTTGTAAGTTGACCAAGCACTGTCTTTAACTGGCGTCATCAGCTTTTTACTATCAAGCTGTGTTTTCGCCTTTAAAAGCAACTTCTGTATTCGGTCCTTTTCTTCTTCCGTCAAAGCAATCTTGGCAACGGGTGCATCTATTGTTTTTACAGGGAGTTGTTTTTGGTTAATATCACGCAATGCCTGTAGAATATCCTGATCGTCAGGCACTGCTTCCAAAGCTTTCCGATAATGATAAGCCGCTTGTTGGTGGTTTTCTCGTTGAATTTCCTGCCTGGCCCAAAGTACATAAGTCTCTTTTATTTTGGTAATACCTGCCAATGCTTTAGGATGAACTGGCACCAGCTCCAGAATTTCCTGATAAGTTTCCCAGGCATTGTCTTTTTCCGGCGTCATTAACTGTTGTTTTGAAAATTGCTGCTCTGAGCGCTTTAAAAGTACTGCTACTTTTTGGCTTAATTTTTGTTCTACTTGAGATTGACTGGTGCCGGCTCCTCTTGCAACTTGTTTTATAGAAATTTCTTGATTTGCTAGCTGGAAAAAATAAAAGCCAGCTCCGATTAATGCTGAAAAAAACATACCCATAACAAATGCCAATATATAAACTGTCTTATTGGAAAAACTGATAGTAGCTGTATTACTACTATCCAAGGCTTTCTGTGCAATGTCGGCTGATTCATCTGAATCCCCACTACCGCTTTCTTTATAATCTCGCTGGATCTCAATCGCCGCCTGCTCCAACGGCTCTTGCTTCTTCATTTTTTTTGCAGCAAAAGGATTTGTATCTTCAACCACAAACTCATCAGATACTGACTCATCTTCCTCATTAGGGGAAGCTACATATCCACATTCATTACCAAGCAAGAGACTATTTGCTAACACCTCTTCGATCATCTCATGAGTCACCGTTGGCTTTTCTTCCAACTTTGCGGTTAGTAAACCCAAGCTACAGAGACGATTAATTAGCCTAGGCAATCCTTTTGAATAAAAAATTATTTGTTTAATAGCATCATTAGAAAATAATTTTTTTCCTCGGTCCTTGAGATGCTGCAAATGAAAATCAACATAAGCAATCACTTCATCTGAAGTCAACCGCTCTACCTTGACCGCGCAAGCATCACTAATAACCGCATTAGGCAAACCAGTTTGTTTTAGTATGTCTTTAAGTTCTGATGATCCCGTTATAAGCAAATGGAAAAAGCACGAATCACAAAATTTATCATCAACTAGCTTAAAGATATCCTCCAACATTGCTTGCTGAAAATTAAGGGATTGATCAATGTGAATGACGACATGCTTTATCGACCACATCTGGAGTAGCTCTTCTACTCGGAGCTTTTTTTTCTGTAAAGAAGTATCTGAAGAAAAACCAGTCTCTAAGTCCTTACCGATATAGTCAATCAATTCTTCGTAACTAAAATTTCCACGATTAACGCTAAGCAAGCGGGTCTTGGACCCCAACTCACAGACAGCACGTTGGACTAAAACTGTTTTGCCAGAACCTACTTCACCAGTAACCAGAAACAATTTTTTTGCTTCTTTAATACCGTTAATTATTTTTTCAAGACTATCCTTATTAGCAAGCGTTAAATAAGTCTCACTGGGGTCTGAAATGCGAAATAGAGATTGATAGGATTCGGCAGATGTCGTAGCCATAAGAATATTCAAACAAACTGTTCGAAATTTTTAGAGTTAATTTTCCTATTTTAGTTTCAATTTATTAAACTAACCTTAAAAAAAATCGTATTTCATAGCTGAGCCAACGAAGTATAATCGAATTACACTAATCTTTCATATGTTAAAAAGACATGGAATGGAATAATTTAGCGCATCATCTCTCCATTGAACTCGCTACGGATTTTATAATTGATTCGGTCAAACCAGTCAGTGGAGGTGATATCAACCAAGCATATTTATTGCAAGTTGGTCAGCGGTCTTATTTTATCAAAATCAATCAGGCAAACATGCTAGACATGTTTAAGGCAGAACAGGCAGGTCTAAATGAAATATCGGCCACACATACCATTCGAGTACCCGAGCCATTATCCTGTGGCTTGGCAAATAACCATTGCTACCTGCTAATGGAAAACCTGAATTTAAAAAGCGGCTCACCGGTATCGGATCGCCAGCTAGGGATACTATTAGCCCAGCTTCATCAAATTGAACAACCCTATTTTGGCTGGTTCCGCAATAATACCATTGGCAGCACAGCCCAAATAAACAATCGCAATGAGTCATGGCCGGCATTTTGGTGCGCTATGCGTATCAATCTACAACTAGAATTAGCTGTAAACAACCGGTTTAGTGGTCGCCTACAATCCAGAGGGGAGCTGCTATGTGAAAATCTGGGTGAATTTTTTACCAGCCATCACCCGCATCCTTCACTGGTTCATGGTGATTTATGGGCAGGCAACGCTGCGGTTATTGATCAGGATCAGCCCGTAATTTATGATCCCGCCTGTTATTATGCTGACAGGGAGGTTGATATAGCAATGACTGAATTGTTTGGTGGCTTTAGCTCCGATTTTTATGCCTCCTACAATGATGCCTACATTCTAGAGCCGGGTTATAAAACCAGAAA
Source organism: Methylococcaceae bacterium (assembly GCA_030618325.1). Taxonomy (GTDB): domain Bacteria; phylum Pseudomonadota; class Gammaproteobacteria; order Methylococcales; family Methylomonadaceae; genus JALSJK01. The sequence goes on from JAUXDP010000112.1 coordinate 7,503, forward strand.
AAAGCTTTATAATCTATATCATATCCTGAATCATCTAAATTTATTCGGATCAGCTTATTTAAATCAGGCAGAAAGTATGATTGAAAGCTTGCTAGCTGAGATTCGTTGATTTACAGTGTTCGCACATCAAACAAAGCTCTTTTATCCCTCTCTTGCTGGAGAGGATAGGGTGAGGAGATTTTATAAAGCTTTATTTAATGTGCGGTGAGTGTCCATTAACCACCCACAAAACTTCACATTACCAACTATAAATTTCCCACTGCTGAACATTAATTCCCTTTTCTAGATCACTGCCACGCACCTCTTCCATTGTACCGTCCCCATCTGAATCAATCATATAGTAGGCAGGGCCAATATCCGGAATAATTTTTACTTTATAAAGCTTTCCATCTGTACGGTATTCGTGAATTGTCTTCTTGCCACGCCTAATAATAGTAATATCTGGCTCCAAAGTCTCCCCACTTTGTACCGGGAGAGGTGGATCAGGGACTTCCGGCATTGTAACTTCGCTAGAAGGTGATTCAGCAAAAGCCAGAGCTGGAATAAAAGTTACTAATAAAATTGAGAGTCGCATGCTTGGTTCTTTTAGAAAAAACAATTGATGTAATCATATTATAGATTAGACAGGACTGTAGAATTAAATTGAATTTGCATTGTGGCAGACGCTCCTTCTTACAAGTAGGAAAAAAACCTAAAATAAGTTACCATGAACTTTAGGTTCAATTAGTGTAGAAATAAGTTTTTTATTTTGGTATAGAGAATTTTGAATATATAATAAGCCGTGAAATATGAAGTTTGGAAGCAGCAAAGAAACTCAGCAGTTACTGCATTTGGCAGGCAAAATGGCCAAAGCAGATGCACCAGTATTAATCACCGGGGAAACTGGAACCGGAAAAGAAGTCATAGCTCGCACTATTCATGCCCAATCATCTAGAAAATACAACCCCTTTGTTGCGGTTAACTGCGCCTCATTTCCTGATCAACTTATTCAATCCGAGCTTTTTGGCTATGAAAAAGGCGCTTTCACGGGCGCCTACGAAAAGAATATTGGCAAGGTAGAACAAGCACATAGTGGCACTTTATTTCTCGATGAAATAGGTGATTTACCACACAATCAACAGGCCAATTTATTACGCTTCCTCCAGGATAGCGCCATTGTCCGTGTTGGCGGCAGAACACCAATAATCGTCGATGTCAGAATCATAGCGGCCACAAATGTTAATTTAGAACAGGGAGTTGAGCAAAATAGTTTTAGAAAAGACCTTTACCACCGCTTAAACGTATTACGCTTACAAATTGCCAGCTTACGTGATCGTCCTGAAGACATTGAAGACTTGACTAAACATTTCGCTGAAGAATTTATCCAGGAATACCAGATGCCGAACAAGGCTTTCAGTAATGAGGCCCTTGGGATTTTAAAATCTTACCCTTGGCCCGGAAATGTGCGAGAACTGCACAATAAAGTAAAAAGAGCCATCATCATGTCTGAGGGCAAAGTGATATTGCCCAAGGATTTGGGATTGGAGCGACGCGATACCCGACCGGGTATCCAAACACTAAAACAAGCCAAGGATGAAACAGAAAAAAATGTACTGTTGTTCACTTTAAGATGGACAAATCAAAAAATCCCCGAAGCGGCTCAGTTACTTGATGTTACCCGGGCAACCTTGTATCGACTAATAGATAAGCACAATATCAATATTCATATTAACAGGACGCATAAGGAACCAAAAGCAGTTACTATTGAAAAAGATAATAGGGTAACGATTTCTTGATTTATCCTAACCTATCCCTGCTAGAATAGAGGGTTTTAAAAAGAAAAGGCTTCAATCCCCCAATGCTTGCAATCGGTGCTTTAGCAGGCAGCTCTCTTATCCATAAATTCATCTTACCCGCGATGGAAATTTCAGCCCGTTGGCTGCCCCGCCTCTACAAGGCGTCAAACTTACCTATTTACTCATAATAAACTGCACCTGTTTTCCTTGCTCTAAAGCCCAACCGTAATAATCTGAACAGTTACACTGCTATAAAACCTGCTCTGTTGTTTTACTTTTGCGCACGCAAATTGGGAATAAGATATGCTCATTGTGATGTGCAGATACTGAGGAGCGAGGAAATCCTCGCTGCACAACTTTTGTTGTCATTTTTTTTTACAGAGACCTGGATCCAGTATGCCAAATAACCACCCCCCTCTCCTTACTAATTTTATTATTTTGTTTAATTTTTCAGTTAAA
>JAUXDP010000085.1 GCA_030618325.1 Methylococcaceae bacterium
CTACAACAGACAACAGACAATGGCAATGGCAATGGCAATGGCAATGGCAATGACAAGGGCATGGTGTTAAATATTGGCGGTTATAAATAATCAGGATTGCAAACAATGGACAAATACCGAAATCAATATCGAACCACCTCAGCTCGTTTACAAAACTGGGATTATGGTTGGAATGGGGCGTATTTTATTACCCTTTGTTGTAAAAATCAGATTCACTATTTTGGTGAAATCAGCGAGGGGAAAATGCAGTTATCTGCAAGAGGGGTTATTGCAGATGTGTTGTGGTATGAAATAAAAAATCATGCAAAAAATATAGAATTGGGTGAATTCATTGTTATGCCTAATCATATTCATGGCATTGTTGTTTTGGAAAATGGTGACGACGTTGCCGCCGTAGAGACAAGGCACGCCTTGTCTCTACAACCACAACCGCAAACACAATCAATCGGACAAAAACGATTCCAGAACCAAGGTAAAAATACCCTATCATCAATTATTGGTGGTTATAAATCAGCTGTTACCAAACATGCACACCGATTAGATTTTGAATTTTCGTGGCAACCCCGATTTTACGATCATGTTATCCGGAATGAAAAATCCTACCACCAAATAGCCGACTATATTAAAAACAATCCAGCAAAATGGGATTTGGATAAATTAAATGGTGGAATTGGAAATAAGGTATTGGAGCCGTCACCAGAATATGGTTTAGAGCCGTGGATGGTGTAGAGACAAGGCATGCCTTGTCTCTACCTGTTTTCGTAATATTTTTCTAGTTCAATCAATCTTTCTGGCGTACCAATATCCATCCAGAATCCAGTATGTAGTTCACCGCTTATCCGGTTTTGTTGCATCGCTTCACGAAGTAGGGGCCCCAGTTTAGATTTCCCTGGAGGGGTCTGTGCGAAAAGGTCAGGATGATAAAGGCCGATACCGCTGAATGTAAAATATTCACGGGCTTGTTTTTTTACCAGGCCGTTTTCCAAGCCAAAATCTCCTTCTGGATGATGTTCAGGGTTTGGTATTAGAACGAGGTGGGCTAGGTCGATAGGTTTATTCTTTAACTGACTAAAAGGATAATCGCTTGCGATATCGCCATTAACGACTAGAAAAGGGTCGTTACCCAATAGTGGTAAGGCGTGAATAATTCCACCGGCAGTTTCCAATGCACTATCGCCTTCATCTGAATAGTTTATGGTGGCATTAAATCGCTTTCCGTTACCTATAGCTTGCTGGATTTGCTTGCCCAAGTGTGACAGGTTGATAACCAAATCAGTAATTCCTTGGTTAACCAGGGCTTCGATTGTGTATTCTATAAGGGGTTTACCAGCAACAGGTAATAAAGGTTTTGGTGTTATATCTGTTAGAGGGCGCATACGCTCGCCTCTTCCTGCTGCCAAAATAAGTGCTTTCATGTGGTTAAATTCCAGGCGGGTATTATGGTTTTTTGCAAAAAATCATTAAATTCAACAAGATCAGGGTGGCGGGAACTGACCAGGGAGATATAGTCCATTGTGCGAGGGATATCCTGTAAGTAGTTCGGTTTGTTGTCTCTTAGTTGTAGTCTGGAGAAGATGCCGATTGCTTTAAGGTGTCTTTGCATGCCCATCAGGTCAAACCAGCGTTGGAAAGTATCGTTATCACATTTAACCAAGCCATTTGAAGAAAGTCGTTGGAAATACTGTTTCTGCCACTGTTCAATCTGTTGTTCTGGCCAGGAAATATAACAATCTCTGAGTAATGAGACCAGATCATAGCTTATAGGGCCAACAACAGCATCCTGGAAATCAATGATGCCAGGGCTGTTGGTTTCTGTTGCCATTAGATTTCTCGAATGATAGTCCCTGTGAACACATGCTTGAGGTTGCTCCAATGCGGATTGGGTAAGAATAGTCCAGGTTTTATCAAGTAGTGATTTTTCCTTCGGGCTAGGGGTAAGGCTTAGTTTCTTAGTTAAAAACCAGTCGCTAAAAATATCAAGTTCTTTGTTGAGTAACTCATGGGTGTAGGCGGGTAAATTACTTTCTGCTGGATTGATTTCGGTTTGTAGCTTGAACAGGCTGTTTAGTGCTAACTGATAGAATAAGTCAGCGTTGTCTGTATTGAGTGCGTCAAGGTAACATTGAGTGCCAAAATCCTCCAAAAGTAAAAATCCCCCCTCAAAATTGCTGTGGAAAATTTTAGGTACATTTATTCCAGATGAGGCAAATAGGTTAGCGACCTTAATAAACGGCTTGATATCCTCTTTTTCCGGTGGTGCATCCATGACGATATATGCTTGTTGCTGATGAATCACTCTAAAATAACGTCTGAAACTGGCATCACTTGAAGCAGGCGTCAATGACTCGATGTCCATATTTAATTCATTTTTCAGCCAGAACTGAATGGCCTGCATTCTTGAGTCTTGTTTTTGCATGTATGATTCTTTTTAAAACGACTTTATAAATTCAGGTAAAATAAGCGGCTTTGTTGTTTTTCATTTTCCTTGTACGTTAATCAAAAAATCCTTCAGTTTCAATGTTTGGCCGTTTAATTTTTGGTGTTTTAATTTTATTGTATACCGTTTTGGGTTGGGCAGAAGAACCATCAACTGAATGGGCCTGTGAACAAACCACGGAAAATAAAGAATGGCGTTGTTCCAGTCAAACAAAAACCACGCCGAGTTCACCTTCTTCCGAGGGCTCAGAACAAGATCTTGCATCTGGATCTGAAAAAACTAAAGCAGAGCCGTCGTTGCCAATAATTGATCCTATTACTGCGTTTGATCTCAATGCTCCTTTGCCACTACCCACAGCAGCAACTTATGCGCCACCAAGAACAGAGGGCCAGCAGTCCGGGTGGAATTGTAAGGCAAATGCGGAAGATGATACCTGGGATTGTAACTTAATAGGCAGAGATCCGCAGGGGCAGCCTACCATTATGAGTGGTGAGGATTATGCAATTACTGGCGTATTTGGTACTCCGACTTATGATGTGAGGGAAGAGGGGCTTTTTCAGACTTTAGTGAATGAGTTTGACAATAACCCCTGGGCTTCATGTTCAGGGGGTGTGGCGCCGACTCCTGTTGAACTTCCAGCAGGTATTCAGTTGCGGGAAAGTACACCCATGGAAGTTATTTCGGATTATTCTGAAATCTTCGACGAAGAAATCACCAGTTTTATGGGCAATGTCGATATGCGAAGGGCTGATCAGCACATGATGGCAGGTAATGCCACCTATGATTCGGTTGCTGAAACTTTAGATTTACAAGGCCATGTTTTATATAGTGAAAAGGAGCTGGCATTTTATAGTGATACCGCCCTGCTTAAATTAGGCGAAGATAAAGCAAAACTTAGAAATGTTTTGTTTATTAATCCTGAAGCACCTCTTCGAGGTCGGGCCAAGGTTGCCTATCGGGATTCTCCGACTTTTTCCTACTATAAAGGTGCAAGTTTCACCAGTTGCCGCCCTGGTAATCAAGATTGGATTATGCATGCTGACCGGCTAAAACTGAATCAAAAGAGTGGTAAAGGTTCGGCAAAAGGTGCATGGTTGGAGTTTAAAGGCGTGCCTTTTCTATATACCCCGTATATTTCCTTCCCACTTGATGATAGGCGTCTTTCGGGGTTTTTACCACCGTCCTGGGATAATACTGATCGTAGTGGTTTTGGTATCAAGCTTCCTTACTATTGGAATATTGCACCTAACTATGATGCTATGTTTTGGGCGCGTTATTTAACCAAGCGTGGGTTTGTTTTTGGCTCATTAACAAGATATTTAACTGAAAAATCAGAGGGCTCTCTGGAATTTGAAATCTTGCCTAGTGATAGTTTAGAAGGTGAGACTCGGGGCGGGGAGTTTGATGTCAATGGTAACCCTGTTGTCGATAATAATGGAAATCCGGTTCAGTTTGTAACGACCAATTCTTTTAGGGGAGCCGCCCGGTTAAAGAACAGTTCCCAATTTACCAGAACGCTGAGTTCGGAAACGGACGTCAATTATGTTTCTGACCCGTATTATTTTGACGATTTAGGGAATAGCCTCCATATTGCAACCAGTTCTCATTTGCATAGCTTTGCTAATTTTTCCTATAACGACCAATTTGGTGATAAAAATGCAGAGCAAACCACCGTCTCTTTTAAAACCCAAGTAGAAAATTATCAAAATATTGATATTGAGCAGACCTCTCGACCTTATCAACGCTTGCCTCAATTATTGTTGGATGTACATCGGGATATAGATTTCATGCCGCTGGCTTTGGATTTGGAATCCGAATATGTTTATTTTCAGAAGAAAAATGTGGATGATTTTTTTGGTATCGAATTGGATGATTATCGATTGCCTTCAGCCATAATACCAAATGAAAAAGATCCTATTACTGGACAACGGTTTGATATTAAACCTTCAATCAGCTTTCCTTACGAAACAGCCAGTTTATTTATAACGCCAAAGATTGCTTTGCAACATACTCAATATTGGTTGCAGAATCAGGAGGTAGGTGACCCGAGTCGTATTTCTCGAACCCTGCCGATTGCATCATTGGATACGGGTTTATTTTTTGAGCGGGAGTATGGTGATGAGGATTCAGGCTTTATTCATACGATTGAGCCGCGTTTGTTTTATTTGTATATTCCGCATACTGATCAGGAAGATATACCGCGATTTGATACCGGGGAATATGATTTTACCGGTAGCCAGCTTTTCAGGGAAAATCGGTTTACTGGCAAGGACAGAATACAAGATACCAATCAATTGACCTATGCGCTGACATCGCGGTTGCTGGAATCTGATAGTGGTAAGGAATTGTTGAATTTCTCAGTGGGCCAGATTGTATATTTTCAGGACAGAGAAGTTACTCTGCGTGCTACTGATGAGCCTGAAACTAACGTCTTTTCTAATATTATCGTTGGATTAAGTGGCCGGATTACAGATAATCTTCGTTTCACATCGGGTCTACAATGGAATCCTGACTCCGGTGACTTTGACAGGTATCAGGCTGCGCTACGTTATCGTGGCCCATCCAGGCAGCTATTCAATTTAGCTTATCGTTTTCGGCGTAGTGAGTTTCGAATCGATAAAAATACAGGCGCTGTGAAAACAGATCCTATTACCCAAAAAGACCTGTTTCTTAAAAAGGGAATTGATCAATTCGATGCTTCATTCCTCTGGCCAATACACGACGGTTGGAGTCTAGTTGGTCGTTGGCAATATTCATTTTTGGATAAAGTCACCTTGGACAGCTTTCTTGGTGTCGAGTTGGATAGTTGTTGCTGGCGCTTTCGTATACTCGGACGGCATTTTGTCAGTAATATAGATAACAATATTGTCGATGATAATATTGAGCCAGAAAATGCAGTGTTTTTTGAGTTTGAACTTAAAGGGTTAAGTCGTTTTGGCGAAGATTTAGATTTGTTCCTGGAAAGACAGATTAGTGGTTATCGCAGACGCTAGTGGAATTTATAAAAATGAACAAAAAAAATGGGTTTAAATGGTTTCTGGTCGTGGCATTGCTCGGCAAGTTTTTGCTGGCTGGTTCGAGTGTTTATGCTGAATATCTAGATCGAATTGTTGCGGTTGTTGAAGATGATGTGATTTTGGATAGTGAGCTTTATCGAGAAGTTGCATCAATTACCCAGAAATTACGGGAGGCCAATACCAAGATGCCGCCTACTTATATCATCCGTAAACAAGTCCTTGAACGATTGATTATAGACAAGTTGCAACGGCAGCTTGCGAAAAGATCTGGTATTAGGGTAACTGAAGAAATGTTAAAAAGTTCAGTTACCGATATTGCCAGGCAGAATGGCATGAATCTACAGCAGTTTAAGCAAGAGTTGGGTAAGCAAAAAATATCCTATGATAGCTTCGTAGAAAGTGTTAAGAACGAAATCGTAATTAACCAGTTGCGAGGCAGGGAAATAGGTAGCCGTATTAAAGTAACAGACCGCGAAGTTGACCATTTTCTTGAAACACAGGGGCAGGCAGGTGTAGATAAGATTGAATACCGCTTGGGGCATATCCTGATTGCTATTCCTGAAGGAGCTTCATCTACAAAGATACAAAAAGCCAGAGCAAAAACTAATCGTATTATTAAAGATCTTAAAGCGGGTGCTGATTTTAAACAAAAGGCTATCTCAGTTTCAGATGGAGGACAGGCTTTGCAAGGAGGGGATTTGGGATGGAGAACTGCAAGTCAAATGCCAACATTATTTGTAGAACAAACTAGAAAATTACGAGCTGGAGAAATTGCAGATCCTATCAGAAGCCCTAGCGGATTCCATATTATCAAGTTACTTGAAGCTAAAGGTCTAAGTGATGAAGTCCATATAATCACCGAAACCAAGGTGCGACACATCTTGATCAAAACGAACGAGCTTACTAACGATGCCGAAGCAAAAAAACGCTTGGTTGATATAAAAGAAAGAATTGCCAATGGTGAAAAATTTTCTGTATTGGCGCAATCTAATTCTGAGGATACCGGTTCCGCGCTCAAGGGTGGTGATTTGGGCTGGGTTGAGCCAGGTGCTTTGGTAGCGGCCTTTGAAAAAACTATGAACGCATTGGCTATTAATGAAATTAGTGAGCCGATACAGACGCAGTTTGGGTGGCATATGATTCAGGTTCTTGAGCGGAAAGAAAAAGATAATAGCGAAGACTTTAAGCGAGACCAGATTAAGGAGGAGATCAGAAAACGGAAAATAGAAGAGGAAACTGAGCTTTGGCTAAGGCGGTTGCGCGATGAAGCTTATGTCGATATTCATGCCGGTACTTTATAAAGTAGAGCAAGCTGAGGAATATGAATATTCAATTGCAGAATCAGCTGGAAAATAATTTACGAAAAATAATCTACGAAAATGATTTGACTGAATTTCAAGCATTAGCTAATAAAATTGCTTTGGAATTAGATGTTAATTCCATGGACTGTGCTGCCGCTTTGCTGTGTTTGTTGCAAGAACATTTTAAACCATCTCATGAAGAACAAAGAGATAAAGTAAAACAAACCCAAGCCTGTGCACCAAGGGATTTGCGAATGCTTTGGTATAGGTTGGAAGTGGGACGTAAACATCGAGTGACTGTCGATGGTCTTAAACGGTTGTTAGTTGAAGAGTCTGGTGTGGAAAGTTGTTTGATTGGACGTATTGATTTTCGTGATAAACACACTCTGATCCAATTACCCAGTGGTATGCCACAAGAGCTGTTACAACATTTGAAAACGGTGACGATTAACCAGCAAACACTGGATATTAAAAGGCTAAAAAATAGGCCTAACAGAAAGTCCCGGGCAGCAAGGAATAAGGGAAGAAAACCAGGTAATGTCGGTGGCTTACAAAATAATACTTTAGGCCGAGGTGAAAATAATCAACAAAAATCTCGTACCGAGGGGTCAAGAGACAAAGGGGTTGCTACGCATTTCCTCGCCAAAAGTTGACATTGGGCCATGGCCTGGAATGAATGCGACATCTTCACCTAATGGCCATAATTTTTCCTTAATTGAATGAATTAAAGTATGGAAATCGCCTTTGGGGAAATCGGTGCGACCTATGGAACCATTAAATAATACATCACCCACCCAGGCAAGTTTTGCTTCTGGCTGAAAAAAAACAATATGACCTGGAGTGTGGCCAGGGCAGTGGATAACATCAAGTTTAATATCCCCAAACTCAACTTTATCACCATCTTTTAACCAACAATTAGGCGTAAATGCATCGACAGCAGGAAAATCAAAAGAAGCGCATTGTGATGGAATGGCCTCTAACCAAAACTGGTCATCATGATGCGGTCCTTCAATAGGGACAGAAAACATTGATGCTAATTCTGAAGTGGCCCCAACATGGTCCAAATGTCCGTGAGTCAGGAATATTTTTTCTAATTCAACTTTTTCTTTTTCCAAAGCAGCTAAAATTAGATCTACGTCACCACCTGGATCAACAAGGGCTGCTTTTTTGGTATTCTCGCAAATGAGTAAAGAGCAATTTTGCTGGTAGGATGTAACGGGGATGATTGTGTATTTCATAATTGTGCCTTGGAATAAAAACTTAGTTTAATACATTTAATCGTTATATTTAATTTTATGCAAGCTATTCAATTTGTAGATACCCCGGAAACACTCGACCAGCTATGCCAGAAAATTGCGCAGGAGCCCTGGGTTGCTTTAGATACGGAGTTTTTACGTGAAAAAACCTATTATCCAAAATTTTGTTTATTACAGATCGCTACACTAGAATGGGTGGCCTGTGTTGATCCCATTGCCTTGCCGTCATTGGAGAAACTGTTTGAAGTTCTGTATCGCCAGGATATTGTTAAAGTATTGCATTCTTGTCAGCAAGATATAGAGATATTTTACCAATTAACAGGAAAGATTCCCGAACCTATTTTCGATACTCAGTTGGCTGCGCCAGTTTTAGGGATTCAAGATAATCCTGGTTACGCCATGTTGGTGTCGAGCTTTTTGAATATTAATCTTGATAAAGCGCATACCCGCACAGATTGGAGTATTCGGCCTTTAACTGAAGAGCAATTACAATATGCAGCGGATGATGTTATTTATTTGGGCCAAATTTATCAGATCATGCTGAAGAAATTATCTGATCTAGGTCGGTCAGATTGGTTGCAAGATGATTTTGCCAAGTTATTGAATCAGGACTTATATGAACTACCTCCTGAAAAAGCCTGGCTTAAAGTCAGGGGGAAAAATAAATTGACAGGTAAGCAGTTGTCTGTATTGCAGGCACTGGCAGTTTGGCGGGAGAAAACAGCAAAGCAAGAAGATAAACCCAGAGGCTGGTTGATGCGAGATGATTTATTACTTGATATCGCAAGATTGCAACCGGTTTCGATGAATGAACTTTTTAAAGTCAGAAATATAAATGGGCGTACCGCAAAGCAATATGGTCAGCATTTATGCCAATTAATCCAGGAAGCAAAAACACAGCCACCGATAAAACTACATGAAAGTGGCAAACCACCTAAAAAAACCCAACAGCAAGAAGCCATTGTTGATCTTTTAGTTGCAGTCGTTCGGGTTAGAGCTGATCAAAATTCCCTGAACCCATCCATTTTAGCAGCCCGAAAAGATTTGGAGTTATTGCTGCTTGATGATCCACAGTGTTCTTTACTTCAAGGTTGGCGCTATGAAATGGCGGGAAAAGAATTACAGCAGATTTTGCAGGGAGAGATTGTTTTGAAGATTCTGGACGGGGAGGTACATTTCGCACCGCTATAGCATCGGCACTAGCGGTGCGAATTAAGGTTGTATTTTATTTCCTGAGGGGTAATGCCTCTTTAGGGAGTTTGACAGCTAAAAATTGATTCAACGTACCTTTGCTAGTTAGGATTCGGTACATGGCAAATTGTTGGTCATATAAAGAATTCACATAAGCACTTTTTGCCTGGAACATTTCATTAGCAGAATCTAATAAATCTAATAAAGTACGTTGACCAATATTAAATTGTCCTTGATAAGCCTTGTTGGTTTTGACGCTGGCATCACTGTGACGTTTGAAAAAAACCATTTGGTTTTTTACGGTTTGATAGGCAACCCATGAAAGCCGCATGCTTTCTACAACCTGGCGATAGGTATTGTCTCTAATATTTTTCGCGTGGTTAATACGGTACGCTGTTTCATTGCGTCTGGCTTTGTCTTTGCCACCTTTAAAGATATTCCATTGCATTCTGACCATTGCAGTTAGATCTTCGTTTTTGTCGGGAATACCGTCCAAATTGTTATTCCAGGAATATCCGGCTTCTAAGTCTACTCGCGGATAATAGGGTGATGCGGCAGTTTCATGTTGAGCAAACGCAGATTCTATGTCTGAGTTTGCTGATTTTAAAATCGGATGATTGTTAATTGCTTCTTCAATAGCAGCATCAAGGTTTTCAGGTATATTGTCAATGGGGTCAGGAGCGGGTTCTAGCTGATTGGGTAATACACCAATGATGCGCTGATATGCGGTCTCAGCATCATATAAATTACCTTCTTCAGATTTCACATTGGTTTCGGCTAAAGCGAGACGACCTAAAGATTGCTGGGCATCTGCTTTTTTACCAACACCTCTTTCCGCTCGCAGGGCTATTTGATCATTAGTTTGTTGATGTATGGCCAGATTTTCTTTCGCCAATTGTAATAAATCCTGGCGCCGTAATACATTAATATAGGCTTCAACAGCCCCCAAGGCAGTAATTTCAGATTGTCCAAAGACAGTGTATGCTCTAGCGTCAGTTCTGGCTCTATGGCGTTTTACTTCACTGTGGGTGGCAAAGCCATCAAATAGCATTTGTCTTAAATTAGCAGATAGCTCGGTACGATCATAGTCGACATTTCTTTTTTTTCCATCAGGATTGCCCCGGCGGGTCACAGGGTTATTACTACGTTCATATCCATAACCTGCGCCCAGATCTACAGAAGGGAAATAATTGGATTTTGCCTGGTCGATTTCCTGTTCAACTGCAAGGCGTTCGGATTTAGCTGTTTGGATTTCTGGGTTTTCGTCAATTGTTAACTGCACTGCTCCTGGTAAAGTTTGAGCAGAAATGTTTGCAGAAAAGGCTAATCCGGCAGATATACAACTGATTTTGATAATATCTGAGACTGTCATGGCATCCTCGCTATGGCTAGATTTGAGTCTATATGTTGGGTTGAGTGGCTTGAGCTTAAATGCACTACTAAAATTTGTTGTTGCAACTAAGCCACAATTTGACAGAATTTTGTTGCTGTCAAGGCATATTATATTAGAAATGAACTAGGGATCACAAGTTTGTTATAAGCCTATGAAAAATAAATAATCCCAGAAAACCATGTTGAACGCGGAAATAAAGTACGTTATTTTGGTTTCCCCATACTTTCAAATTGATTAGTTTTACTCATCGGTTAAGTGAACAGTATTTAAAGTGCAGGGAAATCAAAACCTTGTGGAATAATTTGGAAGGAGCTGATTACCTCAGGATGAGGGTTAGTCTATATCAATGCCACTTATAGAAATTGCCAAATGGAGCCGGTCGGGAACATCGAGCTTTCTGTAAATTGATGTAAGATGGGCTTTAACCGTACGTTCAGAGATATCCAAGTCTGAAGCTATTACTTTATTAGTTTTTCCTACGCCGATCATTTTGGCGACATCCAGTTCACGGTTGGATAGTTCTTTTATCAATGCTTCATTGGC
>JAUXDP010000310.1 GCA_030618325.1 Methylococcaceae bacterium
GGTTAGGTGAAATTCTTGATAAAAAAATAGGTGTGAGTGCAAAGACCATCATCATTTCCGAGCATGAGGATGAAGTCGTTGATGTCAGTCATGGTTATGGTAAAGGACAAAAACCGGAAGACTATTTACAAGCCTTTAACAAATTTGTAAATGCCAATAGCAATCGTATGGTGGCATTACAAACTGTTGTGCAAAGGCCGTGGGAATTAACACGCCAAAACCTGAAAGAATTAGCCTTGGAACTGGAAAAAAACCACTTTCGCGAACAGGATTTACGCACTGCTTGGCATGAAGTCAAAAATGAAGAAATTACCGCGAGAATTATTGGTTTTATTCGGCAAGCAGCGGTAGGTGAAGCATTAATTCCCTTTGAACAGCGAGTTGACAATGCATTGGCAAAAATACTAGCCAGTCAAACCTGGAAAAACCCACAAAAACAATGGCTGGAAGCCATAGCCAAACAGATGAAAGCCACGACTATAGTAGATAATAAAGCATTAGATGAAGGCGTATTTAAAAATCAGTTAGGTGGATTAAAACGCGCCAATAAGCTATTCGAGCCATCAATAACAAACGTACTAGAACAATTTAACAAAGCGCTATGGCAATAAACTGTAGGAGCGGCTTTAGCCGCGACCTGTTCAAATCGCGGCTAAAGCCGCTCCTACAGAATTACTATGAGCCGAATAAACGGTCTAATCGGTTCATTCAGTTAAAAAATATACATGCAACTCAAAAACCCGCAATCAGTCTATTTTCCACAAGGAGTGCAGAGCGTCGGCCGTGGAAACTGTGGAGCAAAAGTTGATAAAGAACAAAATAAGTATTACACTCAAGTATTACTTAAGAAGGGGCAAACAATGCATGTGACCACTAAAGGACAAGTCACCATTCCGCGAGATGTAAGAGAAAGTATGGGTATTATCCCAGCAAAAACGGAGATTGAATTTTTACAGGATGAACAAGGACGTTGGTATATTTCAAAGGCTAAACCTACACAAAAAACTACTAGTCGATTTAGAACTGCTCATCAGTCAGGAAAATTAACGATGAGTACCGATGAAATTATGGCATTAACACGAGAGTAAGATGGCGAGTATCTTAATAGATACCTGTGTTATCACTGATTTAGCAGATCCCAATAGCCTTTGGTTTGAATGGAGTGCCTCAACCTTAGAAAGGTTGGATCAATACCATACCTTTTTTATTAACCCTGTTATCTATGCCGAATGTTCGGTCGGGTTTGAGAAAATTGAAGAAGTTGAAGCTTTATTTAACCAACTGGGTTTTGCGACTAAACCGATACCTAAAGAAGCTTTATTTTTGGCAGGCAAAGCTTTTCTCCAATACAAAAGGCGACAAGGAGCAAAAAACAATGTACTGCCTGATTTTTTTATTGGCGCACATGCCGCTGTTTCTGATTATCAATTAATGACAAGAGATAAAGGACGATTTAGTACCTACTTTCCACCCATTAAATTGATAATGCCTGAACCAACAATCTAATCGTACGCTGTGCGTCACTGCCATTAAGCAAATCTCTTTGTAGGAGCGGCTTTAGCCGCGATGCTATAGCTGAACAATCGCGGCTAAAGCTCGCTCCTACAAGAGAGTAAGCAATCCTTAACTTAATGGCAGTGACGCAGAGCGTGGGAACTATAAAGCAATGAAAATAAAATGAGCACACAAGATTTAGTCGCCAAACTCTGGAACCTCTGTAACGTACTGCGTGATGATGGTATCACCTACCACGAATACATTAACGAACTCACGTATCTAATCTTCCTGAAAATGGCACAGGAAACCGATACTGAAGACCGTCTGCCAGAAGGCTACCGCTGGCAAGATTTGGAAAGCCAAAATGCAGCCAGTCGATTAGAACAATACAAACTACTGCTGATTCATCTAGGCACACACGGCTCACAAATCACCAAAGCCATTTACACCAATGCCAACACCGTTATCCGTAAACCGGCAACACTGGAAAAATTAGTTACCGAAATCGACAAACTGGACTGGTACAGCGCCAAAGCAGAAGGCTTGGGCGATATGTACGAAGGCTTGCTGGAAATAAATGCCACCGAGAAAAAATCCGGTGCAGGGCAATATTTTACCCCGCGCGTGTTGATTAACGTCATGGTGAAACTGATGCAACCCACGCTGGAGGATGTAATAGTTGATCCCACCGCTGGTACGGGCGGTTTCTTAATCAGCAGCCATCATTATCTTGAGACTCATAACGATATCATGTCGCTGAATGAAAAAGCCTACGACAAATATCAGCACAATACCTTTTACGGAATGGAGTTTGTCCCCGACACGCGCCGACTGGCGATGATGAACCTGATGCTGCACAATCTGGCAGTAGACGATGAACAATCCGGTATTTTATTTGGCGATACCCTGTCTAATGAGGGTAAAAACCTACCGCCAGCTAGTCTGGTATTAGCCAATCCGCCGTTCGGTACTAAACAGGGTGGCGGCAAACCCACCCGTGATGATTTATTGCATTACACCAGCAACAAACAACTCGCCTTTTTACATTTAATCTATCACCGCCAGTTAAAAGCCGGTGGACGTGCCGCTGTGGTCTTACCCGATAACGTCTTATTTGAAGGCTCTACCGGCAAAACCATCCGGCAGGATTTAATGGACAAATGTAACCTGCACACCATTATCCGCCTGCCGACTGGTATTTTTTATGCCCAAGGGGTAAAAACCAATGTGCTGTTTTTCAGCAAACCCAAAGATGTCAGGCAAGATAAAGGCAATACCAAAAACGTCTGGGTGTATGACCTA
>JAUXDP010000228.1 GCA_030618325.1 Methylococcaceae bacterium
GGCTAAAGAATGGGGGGTCTTGTGGTTGTCATGTTTTAAATAGAAATTAGGTTTCGATTTTACAATCACAACACCTATGGTAAAAATACCCGTACACAGTTTAAAATAGAGGCGCCCTATAGTAATCACAATAGGTAGATATGAGTATTCTTGATTCAATGGCACTTTTCGCAATTATGGTTACGCTAGCCATAACGCCTAGCACAAGTGTTGCCCTGGTGGTCACTCGTTCTGCTACATTGGGCACTGCTCATGGTGCTGCTGTTGCGTTAGGAATTGTTCTGGGCGATTTAGTGTTCATACTATTGGTGCTACTAGGACTATCTGCTTTAGCTGAAGTCATGGGAGGTTTATTTTTAGTAATAAAATATATCGGCGGAGCTTATCTGATTTGGCTCGGTTTCACTTTATTAACTTCCAGTACAAAAAACATAATTACTGTGAAGAAATCCCATTTAAAAGGCAGCTTCATCACTAGCTTTTTTTCAGGTTTTTTTATTACACTAGGTGATATTAAGGCAATATTTTTCTATCTTAGTTTATTCCCTGCTTTTGTCGATTTAACTGCATTAAAGTCATTAGATATTACCATCATCATTCTAGTAACAATAGTTACAGTGGGTGGTGTTAAATTAGCTTATGCTTTCGCAGCAAGCAAAATAGTATCTATGCCGCGAGGTTTAAAATTAGAAAAAGGGGCAACAATAGTTGCTGGCGGTTTCATGCTTGGAGCAGGTAGTTATTTAATTGTAAAAGCCTAACTATTATTAGGCAAAAGCCTTTTCTATTGCTAGGTAATCTATTTTGCCATTCGTCAAGCATGGGATAGTTTCCATTGGTATATATTTGCACGGTCGCATATAAGCAGGAAGCTTCTGGCGTATAAACAGGTTAATTTCGCTAAGTTCAGCCCCTTGATTAAGAATAATGGCGGCGGCGGGACGTTGACCGCTGGTGGGGTCGGTTATGCCGATAACCACACATTGTTCTACGCCAGGATGATTGTTAATGACCCGCTCAATTTCAGCTGGTTCTACCCGAAAGCCGGAGCATTTCAACATTCTGTCCAGGCGACCGTGATAACAATATTCGCCGTTGCTATTAATCGACACTTTATCCCCGGTATTGTAATAGTCTTCAATGATGGATGTTAATTGCCCTTTCTGCCAATAGCCTGAGAGATTGTTCTTGCTTTTCACCTGAAGTTCTCCAGTTTCAGGCGTGATTATCAATGTTGAAGAACATGCGGGTATACCTATGGGTATCGGAATATTGTTATCCAGGCATTGTTTATTTACCGGCCAATAGCAACAGACATTAGTTTCGGTCGGGCCGTAGAGATTATAAAAATCAACCTCCGGAAGTAATTTCGTTAGTTTTATGAGTTGCGGGGTAGGGAAGACTTCACCTGCAAACATGATGGTTCTAAGCTTCGGTAATTGGATGGTTTCCAGAGAGCCTTTTAAGGCTATAAAGCTCAGTAGGGAAGGGACTGTGTACCAGGTTGTAATATTATTTTCAGAGAGCCATTCAGTTAATTTACTGGGAGATAGTGTCAATTTTTTCGGAATGAAGTTAACGGTTGCGCCTTGTGAAAGACTGGTAAATAAGTCAAAGGTTGAAAGATCAAAATAAAACGGTGACAGGCTGGCGATGTTGTCATTGACTGTAATCTGGAAAGTTTCGGCTGCCCATTTCGTGAAATTACTAATGGCTCGGTGACTTAAAGCAACACCTTTGGGGTTACCTGTTGAGCCGGATGTATAGAGTATGGAGGCTAGTGATTCAGGGTTAACCTGTTTTGAGGGGTTGGCGGTATCATCTGTTGCTTTTACGCTATCAAGATCAAGCCAAGTATGGTGAGTATTAAGCCAGTTGGGTCTATTTCCCTGGCCGATAACAAAAAGTACATCGGCATCTTCAATAATATAATTTAATCGCTCGGCCGGATTGTTTATGTCTAATGGAATATAGCAAAAACCACTGTGTAAACAGGCCAGAATGGCTGCTGCTGCATTGATACCTCTTTCAAGCAGGATTACGATACGCTGGTTACCTTCTGCTTGCCTTGATAAAAAACTGGCAATGGAAGTGCCCCTTGCTGCTAATTCTTTGTAGCTGAGTTGTTTTTGTCCTTCAATTAAAGCGATATGTTCGGGCTGTTTGGAGCTTTGATCAAGGAACCCAGAAATCAGGTTAGTCATTGGGTGAAAAATAAGCTTTACTGTTGGGGTGTACTTCTGGGTGATTTAACAGTTGTTCAACTGATAACCAGATTATTTCGGAGTGCTGGTCATCTGTTTGAATGACAGGAGTTTCGTTTAGGCTAAAAGCATATCCCAGGGCGACATAATGGGTATTAATCTCATCCTTATTTAGATAATTATCAGTATAGATATGATCGTAAGCACCTAAAAGTTGACTATCTTTTCGGCTTAAAGTTATCCCCAGTTCTGCCTGGGAAACACGGGCAATAGCCGCATCAAGTATTTCGTTTTTCTTGATTCTTCCCCCGGGTACAAACCAAAAGCCTAGAGCTGGTCGGTTTAGGCGTTTGCCTAATAATATTTTTTGATCTGGGTTTGTAATGATTAAGTCAACGGATACCAGGGGAGTTGCATTAATAATGTCTATGAATTCCATACAAAAATAATTACTCGGTCAATAGTTCTTCCAGCATATATTGATGAAATTGATCCACCCACTGTTCGTTGATATGCGGTTCTATATAATTATAAGTAAGAGATAGCTCACCCTGAAACTGGCAGCTTAGTATCGCCAATGCAGGGGGAGTTGAAATTTGACATAAATGAAAAAGTCCCTGTATCTTTGTGTTAAAAAAAGTTTGTTCAGCTAAATCTACCTGACCAATATCGGAAAACCAGAATGAACTTCTTTCAGTGTCCGTTTTATAAGAACGGCGTAGAGTTTTGCCATATTTTTCTAAGGATAACCAGCTTCCTGCCCACATAAGCGGCAGAAAGGCATAATCCAGTTTTGCCCGAATAACTTGAGTGTTTTGTTGTTTAAGGTGCTGAAATAATTGTGCTCTGTCTTGTACTTGTTCCTTGGTTGCCTGAGAGAAAAGAGCGCTGACATGATTGCCTAATACAGGAGTAAGCACTTTATTTTTGCGCAAATTAAAAGCGTAGGGTATGCAATACGCCTCGCCAGGAAGATCAGGATTAATTTTATCTAAAGCCCGCATGATGCACCCTAAGTAATAAAGACTGGTACCGGTCAAACCCACCTGTTTGCGAGCTATTTTACTGATTTGTTGGGTTTGTTGTTTGGTGAGGCGGTGAATTGAGTAGCCTAATTTTTTCGGTGGTTCTTGTATCTGCTGGGCACTGATGGGAATGATACTCTGCAATTGATCAATGCTTTCAATATGTCGCTTCGCTTTAAGAAACAATGCTATTTTTTGCCACCATTTATATTTGTCCAGTTGTTGATTTACCAGTGGCTTACCAGTTTTGGCTGTAAACAATTTGCGTTGTTTCGGATCTTCTGTCATCAAAAACTTCAGAATTAATTCAGCACCTCGGGCATCACAAAAAGGGTGCATCCAGCGTAATAAAAAAGTATTTTTTTCAGTGCCGGTGATTAAATGAAATTCTATTGGAGACTGTTCTTCTCTGGTTTCATTGTTATTGAGAATTTCTTCTAAAGTTTGCTTGTGGAATTTTTCCTGGTTTATTTCTGCAGGGCAGGGGTGTTGAAAAAATACCTGTCGGAGGTTGGTTCGTTGGCACCAGTAAAAGTGTTTGCCTCGTTGTTGCAAACTGGCTCTGGCCGTCGGAAAATCTTCAAGGAAAGTTTCGATATTTTTGGTTAACGCTTGGATGTCTGGTGTCTCTGACAGTTCCAAAGCAAAACCACACAGGCTGCCGGGCATGCCATCCTTGCGGATTTCCTCATCCATGGCTAGCGTGAAACTGTCGGCAGGATTTAAAGCCTGTAGAATTCCCGCTTTATTATCGGCCATTAGTTTTTATGCTTTTCAATCCATGCTTTAAGGGCATGGAAAGATTTTATATTTTTAGGCTCGATTTCTGTATCTGGCAGGGTGACACCAAATTCATCCTCGATGAACATGACTAACCGCATGATACCCATGCTATCTAAACCAGCCTCAAGTAAATCATTGTCATCACTAAATTGATCAGGTGAGGCGACAAAAATTAGTTCTTGAAAAATAAATTCCCGTAGCTTGGGGATGAATGTTGGTTGGGACATGTTGGTATTACTATTGCTTTAAATGCTAAAGATTGGATACTATAGCTCAAGAGGTTGTCTAGTTAAAAATAAATCGGCTGCAAAACCGGTAAAATTGTCCATATTTCCGAAAATCCTCGTTAAATAGTTCACTATTCGCCTCGAATTTTCAAAAATATGGCCTGATTTTACCACTTTTTCGCTTCGATTATTTTTAACCAGACAACATCTAAGGTAACAAATTAGTCTATTTAAGAATAAAAAATGAACGAACAACGCTTAGTCGAAATAGAAACAAAACTCGCTTATCAGGAAGATACTATTCAGCAATTAAATGATGTGGTTTGTTTACAGCATAATCAACTTGAAAAACTGGAAACACTTTGTAAACATCTGATGGATCGTTTAAAAGAACTATCTGAAGAAAGAACTGATGGTAGTTCTATTGAGAAACCGCCACATTATTAGATGGCAAAAATAGGGATTCAAACCTGGGGTTCAAACGGTGATATTCGACCACTCTTAGCATTGGGTGGTGGATTGCAACAAGCCGGGCATAGTGTGACCTTGGTGGCTAGTAGTATTGATGACAGAAATTATGCAGATGAATGTCAGCGATTAAATATTGAGTACCGCCATATTCCTGATGCTATGCATTTTGATATGCCAGCCTTTGCTCAAGATACCTACAAGATGAATACCATTCAATGGTTGTTGGCTTTACTGGAAGCTGCCTTTTTCCCTTTTGAGCAGGAAATTTATCAGGCATCGCAGCAACTTGCAGCTGAAAATGATGTGCTAATTGGTCATCATTTTCTGTATCCACTAAAGATAGCGGCTACTAAACATGACAAACCATATATTACGGTGACCTACTGCCATGGAGCCATTGCGACAAAAACCTTTCCACCTTTTAAATTTCCTAATCTTGGCGCCATGCTGAATCGGCAGCAATGGAAAATTCTTAATCAAACACTTGATTGGG
>JAUXDP010000210.1 GCA_030618325.1 Methylococcaceae bacterium
CACGAAGGATAACAAGATAAAAACTTCGTGCTCTTCGTGTCCTTCGTGGTAAAAACAAATTTAATATTACTTATAATATCTCAATGAGCATAAAATCAGACAAGTGGATTCGCCGTATGGCCCAGGAAAAAGGCTTGATTGAGCCCTACGTGAATCAGCAAGTAAGAGATTCAGAACAAGGCCGTGTGATCTCTTACGGAACGTCCAGCTATGGTTATGATGTTCGCTGTTCAGATGAATTTAAAATTTTTACCAACATTAATTCGGCCATTGTTGATCCCAAGAATTTTGATGCAGAAAGTTTCGTTGATGTTAAATCTGATGTCTGTATTATCCCTCCCAATTCGTTTGCCTTGGCGCGTACAGTAGAATATTTTCGTATTCCTCGCGATGTCTTGACGATATGCCTTGGTAAATCAACTTATGCTCGCTGCGGCATAATCGTCAACGTAACACCCTTAGAACCGGAATGGGAAGGCCACGTTACTCTGGAGTTCTCTAACACTTCGCCATTACCTGCCAAAATTTATGCTAATGAAGGGGTGGCACAAATGCTATTTTTTGGTGCCGATGAGGTGTGTGAGGTTTCTTATGGCGATCGGGGAGGGAAGTATCAAGGGCAGCAAGGGGTTACTTTGCCTAAAGCCTAAGGAGCTTATCGTTTGTATGTCAAAGATAGAATTCTCTAAACAAGAAAAAGAAATCATTGTTGGAAAGATTCAGAGCTACTTTACAGAAAATCTAGATCAAGATATAGGGCAATTTGATGCTGAATTTCTGTTAGATTTTTTTTCTCAAGAAGCTGGGGCTTATTATTACAATCGGGGGCTTTACGATGCTCAAGCGATATTAGAGAATAAACTGGATACGATTAGTGAAGCCATATATGAAATCGAAAAGCCTACACAATTCCTAAAGTAACAAGCCCATTTCCTCCGTTATTTGGAATAAATCACGCATAACTGCATCTTTAAGGGCAGTTTCTCTCACACCAACACGCAAACACTCTGGCGCTCTTGCTCAAGTCGCTCTGCTTCTGGTTTATCTTCTGACAATCTCATCCTTATTTCATCACTTAAGTTAGATCTCAAAAAATCTGACTAGCCATGACCGCAGGTCGTTGATGTTCAAAAGCGATGAAAATAATGCTTTTTAGGCTTATGTCGACTGTTTTTTTCAGTATAAGAATCTTTGTTTTTCTGGGCCTTAAAATTTAAGGCGCTGAATAGAAACGATAATTCGTAAAAACATCTCTTCAATCTATGGAAGTAACAAAGAGATCTAACAATTCCTATATTGAATTATTTTGACAGAAATGCAAAAAGAGCAAGAAACGGGTTGTTGGTTTAGCTGTGGAAGATTACATTTAGCAACGACAATTACAGTATTAGCAGATAAATATGCCGAATACACACTACGACAAAATTGAAAAAGCGATTCGTTACATTAATGAGAATTTAAAAACTCAGCCAAGTCTTGAGGAAATCTCTAGGGCTGTCAATTTAAGCCCTTTTCATTTTCAGCGTGTATTTAGACAATGGGTCGGTATTACCCCAAAGCGCTTCCTGCAATTTCTTACCATTAATCATGCTAAACAACTGTTGAAAGACTCTAGTGTGTTTGATGTTTCCCTTGAAATAGGGCTTTCCAGTCAAAGTCGGTTACATGATCATTTTGTTACGCTAGAAGCCGTAACGCCGGGGCAGTTTAAGAATGAAGGACAAGATATGACGATCGAATATGGCATCAGTCAAAGTCCTTTTGGATCCGTATTTATTGCAGTGACTGAACGAGGGATTTGCCAATTATCTTTTATTAATCAGCAAACTAGTAGTGATTTACTTGCGTCATTACGGGATGCTTGGCCAAAAGCGGATATTCTGGAAAATGGTTCTCGGACGGATGTTTTAAGCAAAAAAATATTCAATACTCAGGCCGCATCAAATGAAAAGTTTCATTTATTCGTACAGGGTAGCAATTTTCAAGTAAAGGTTTGGGAATCTTTGGTGCGTATTCCCGCTGGCATGGCCTGTTCATACCAACAAGTTGCTAATTCAATTGCTTTACCTTCTGGTTCGCGTGCGGTTGCCAATGCTATCGCAAAGAATCCCATTGGTTTTTTAATTCCTTGCCATCGGGTCATTAGAAATACCGGAGTCATTGGGGGATATCGATGGGGGAGTGAACGCAAACAAGCAATGATCGCTTGGGAAGCAGCAATTGCACAAAATTCTTCATCTTGAATGCTAATCACAAATGTCTGAGGAGACTAATTATGAAGTGGATACATCTTATTTTATTTACCGTGACCTTATTTGTCCAACCCGTATTTTGCGACACCAATAAAAATATAATAGGCTCCAACTTACGTCCCTTTTCGTTTGGAGATGACCAGACAATTATTGACTTAAAAAAAGTTAGCTGGGAGCCACTTACCGTAACTGGACTTCCAACGGGTGCTGAAATTGCGATACTACGGGGGAAACTAGAGACAGGGAATAGTGAATCCCTATTGAAATTACCTCCGGGATATAGCCTGCCCGCTCACAACCATACAAGTGATGAACTCTACGTTTGGATTGAAGGGGCATTTACATTAATAGCACATGATAAAACCGAAATAGAATTCGATGGTCCGGCATATATTAGCTTTCCCGGAAATGCACCACCTCATGGTTTGAAATGTGGTTTAAAAAAAGCGTGTATTTTGTATCTTAGGTTATCCAGACCTTTTGATATTAAATATTTTCCAAACACTCGGCAGTAATGCCAAGCAGGTAAGGAATGTCCTATGAAATCTTATTTTTTAAATATTGTTGTTATTACGGTTTTTCAGGTAGTAACGCACCAGGTTTGGGCTGTGGAATCAATTAACCAAACCACACATTTTCAAAAAGTTGTTAAGACTGCAAAAGAAAGACTAGGAAAAAAAGCAGCTGATAACCAAAGGGTCAATAATTGTAAAGTTCCTATCGAAAAAAGAGGCTCCAAACCACGACCCGATCAATGTCATAGAATCAAACGCTAATATTTAACTTTCAAAGAGGATCAAATAATGAATAAATCTATAATGGTAGTCATTTTTTCAGTACAAATTTCTTTAACATGCATGTCCATTCAGGCTAAACCAGTTGTAGATTCTTTGTACAAACGACTGGGGAGATATACTGCTATTTCTGCTGTGGTAGATGATTTGGTTGAACGGCTAGCAAATAATAAACAACTGGGACGATTTTATGTGCATCGTGGGGTCGATGGTGTTGCCCGGGAAAAACAGCTAACCAAAGATTTCATTACGGCTAATACTGGCGGGCCACTTTATTATACAGGACGAGAAATGAAACTAGCTCATGCCGGAATGCGGATGAGTAAAAGTGATTGGAAGATTTTTATGGGCTTGTTAAATGAAACGCTAAACAAATTCAATATTCCTTCTCAAGAGAAAAAGGAAGTCATAGTTCTCATTGATAGTCAAAGAGATGTTATCGTAGAGCAATAACGCTAAGAAAAAATCATCTAGAAAAGAATAAACATTGTATTGCCGAAGTGGCGTATCGGTTAGGCTGTCCAATCGATCGGCCACTTCTAAATACTTCAATTGGCAGGGAGACTTGGTTGATTAAATGTCATTTAACCCCGTCTTTCAGAGCTTTTAAAAGTCCGGCATAAATTGGGTTGCAATAATCACTGACTTCACTTCAAGAATTTGATTCAAAAGATGACCTCCATTCAACAAAGGTATGATTCGTATCAGTAACGGGATGTAGTTTGACTGTACCCAGATAATTTTGGACTGATTCTTTTGCAACCAGGCCAGGTCCATCATCAATACTATAAGTGAAGGTAAAGTTTTCTTCGTCGACAGATTTTAGAGTTTCTTGAAATGCTTGATTCAGAATGCGCTTGGCACCTGGTTGATTTCCATTAATGGCTCCGGTTTTTTCAACATGAGTGATCACAGGTTTACCCCATGACATGTTATGAAAATCTTTAATGATTGCCCATACTTTTTCTCTAGATGCTGCAATTACGGTTGAGTTATAACATTGGCCCATTATTTTTCTCCAGTTTGTGTTTTTCACTATTATTCGCTTTATATAAATCAACGAAATCTTGCATGCTTAAAGCACCAATGAGGTTTTGTTGATCATCTAGCACTTCATAAAAAATGTGATCGCTGCCACGAATACTAAATAAGACGATTGCACCCTCTTTTCCTCCACATTCACGGTGAGGCTCATTACTTGCAGGGCTTGAAGTATAACTTCCGACAGCACGAATTTCTTTGAGTTCACCATTCGCCTCATAGAGGTGATGTTCGCCTTGAATAACAAAGGAGTGATTAACAGCCATATGTCGATGTAACACGATTTGTCTGAAAGGTTCTAACTTAAAAATTACATCTACGATTCTATTCTCTGCGTCAATATCGAGAATTGAGTAACCGAGATGTTCTATATCTCCAAGTTTGTGCCACTGAATATTACTGTCATCAAAATTGTAAGTTGCCATTTTGGGTATCTTCTAATTGATATATATGAACAGGTTCAAAGTTATTTTCCAATTTTTCTAGTGATCTTTTTAGCAAGTGACTTAATTCCATGTTCAGTTACTTTCCTATGCGTACCTTTTAGCTCAATATAAAATTGAGCTAAAAGGTTGCTTGTTTTTACATCAATTAATTTAGCCTTTATGTAAGAATACAAAAAACTGGGTTTACTATGTTGCGCAACAATAACCCAGTCAATACCGCTTTGTTTGCCAAGAGATGCCGCAATATCATGGTGCTTATAAAGATAACTAATCCCTGCGTTAGCATGGGCAATTTCATTGGTATTAATTTGAATGATTTCGTAATCTCCAATGTTTTTAATAGCTTTTTCGAGTAGTGGTTTCATTGATGCGGTACGGGTTATTTCGGTTGGTATATTGGGTAACAAAGTCATATCCATTAATTCGAAGTTGAGAATGGCTACTCGGGTTGCCGCGTTTACTGAAGCACTGAAAGCTATGCCAATTAATACAATATTTATGCCTGGTTTTTTTATATTCATGGTTATAATCCTCGCAGTAAGTTACTTATCCAATACTATTGGTCCCATACAGTTGTAATTTTTCTATTAGCTATATGAAATCCAAGATAGTGGAAAAAGATATTACATAATTATTACTTTTCAGAAACCCGATATTTGCCCAACATAGTCGGGCAATTTGCCCGGTCTTTATCTAATTGCTTTCCTCAACCCATCTACCTGTCTAAAATGATGCTATTCGATAGCTGATCTGGGCTCTATTAAGGTTGATGAAAACAATTAGTTTGAAACTGTATTTGATGATATTAATTATTCTCATAGCTACAGCTTGTTTGTTCGCCACAGCTACTTTTGTTTTATATCAAGCTGATCAGCAATCAAAGCAACAAACTGCCATTTCCATTAAGTCAATTGCTCAGCAACTGGAAATGCAACGGTTTCGTATTTCAAAAGGTTTTGAGGCTCCTGAACGCTTCCCTGATTTTGACTTATGGAAAGAATCTGATAGTAGCTCAGGTCTTTGTGCGCGTTTTACAGGGCTAGATGAAATTGTTGTAAAAAGTGTTTGTCGAGGAGGAATAACAGCTGAGCAATGGCCTGGATGGTTCGAAAATATCTACCGATGGAGTTTTCATCCAGGGCAAGAAATTGAAAGGCAGGTAACACAAGATCGTCA
>JAUXDP010000188.1 GCA_030618325.1 Methylococcaceae bacterium
TCAGTAACCTCAAAACTAATCTTACATGAAGGAAAATTAACTTCATCTAAACGCTCAATAATATGTTGCAACAACGACTTGTCAACCAGACTGGTTCCCGATAAATTCATTGAGAATACTATTTCGCCGAAAGGAACCTTCTTATCAAATAATCCTTCCAGATAATCACATAACTTATCGAACACCCAACGATCAAGGTTGGCTATTAAATTAAACCTTTCAGCAGCTGGCAAAAATGCACCTGGGGGAATAATTTCACCCTCAGACCCCAACATTCTAACTAAAACTTCATAGTGTGAAGAAGCTGACTGTTGTTGGGCATCCTGTATGCGTTGGACATACAAAACGAAGCGGTCCTCATCTAATGCCTCCTGGATCCTAGAAATCCAGCGCATCTCATTTTGATGATGGGAAGACTCAGAAGCATCCGTTTCATGAAAATGCACCCTGTTTCGTCCTTGTTCTTTTGCAACATAGCAAGCAGAGTCAGCAGCACTTAGTACATCAGCCGCTTTTGATTCTAACCCTGTAATCTTGGCAATCCCAATACTGACGCCAATCTTGAATGTTTGATTTTGCCAGCCAAAACGAAAATCTTGTACTACATTACGCAACTTATTGGCAATCTTATAACTATTCTCTTCATTACAGCCTTCCAATAGCACTCCAAATTCGTCACCGCCTAATCTTGCTAACAAATCATTCTGTCGGATTTGATTCTGTAAAATGACACTAATTTGTTTTAATAATTCATCCCCCGCATCATGGCCACAGGTATCATTGACTACTTTGAATTGATCAAGATCCAGATATAGTAGATGATGTTGCAGATCTGCCTTTGCAGATTTCTGTAACAAATGCATTTTACTTTCAAAAGACCTTCGGTTTTCCAAACCTGTCAAAGGGTCATGCAATGCTTGCCAGTTTAATTCTTGTGCCAAATTTCGAGTTTGAGTAACATCCCTGAAAACCAGGACAGATCCTAAAAGCTCCCTATCAGTATCAAAAATAGGTGCAACTGAATCAGTTACAGAATATTGTTGACCTTCTGAACATACCAAAATATGATCAAGATCATTACTTATAATATCAAGCTGTTCGAGACATTTCGTTACGGGACAGTCAATAGGCTGATGACTCTGCTCATCTATCAGTTTAAATACATTGCCAACTTTTCTACCCTTTACCTCTTCCTCGAATACACCCATCAGAATTTCAGCAACGGGGTTCATGGTCATAATATTGCCAAACTGATCGGTTGTAATCACCGCATCAGCAATTGAGTCCAGTGTTACTTGGGCACGTTCTTTTTCCTGTACGAGGGTAGCTGCCAGTTTTTTTGTTTGCGAAGCTTGATCTAGAAGCTGTTTTTCTCTGTTTACTGCTGAAGTAACATCATTAACTTGAATCAGGCAATACCGGCTATTATTCAACTCAATAGGTCTTATTGTGTCCTGTTTTTGTACTAAACAATAACGACCACTGGCATGAAGCTCCAAGGGTTTTATAATAATAGACTGATGAACTTTCTGGCCATTGCTATTCTTAAATGGGAAAGGTTTTTTATTGAGGGAGTGAGAAAGTATGGAAGTCATACCACTGCTAACGGCAGATATTATGCTCTGCTGTAATCGACCACCTTGCAAAACGGGGAATAAATTAATCAGGTTTTTGCCAAGCGCGGATTCCAAGCAAATATCGCTATGCTGGGTTACCCAGGTATTCCAGGTTATTACAGCCAGGTGACGATCAATGATAATGGTGCCGACGTCACTTTCCAGGAAAACCTGCTCAAACAGAGAGGTAAAATCTGTCTCGTTAGCGTTGTGAGTCACTGCCTCTGTAGAACCAGTCATATCAAAAACTATTCAACACCCATAAAGATCTGAATTTGATTTTTCAATGCATCTATTGATGCCATATCCATCAAAAAAGTGACATAACCCTGAATATTTTTTTGTTCAATCGCAAAATCCATTTTCAACAACAGGACAATATCCTGTTCTGGCATATTTTTATTTTCTGAGGTGAAAATTTGTTTTACTGTCCCCTTTACATACCCAGGAATTTCTCCTCGCAGCTGTTGGCCAAACATATCTGCCATACCGCATAAACAGGCATTAAGAATAACATTGCCAATTTCCTTCATAGCATCCTGCTCCATTTCCGTCAAATCATCCAGAGTAACATCGTCACCAACAACAGCTCTGATCAACTCCAGACTTTGTTTTTCTGGAAATAATAATATTGCATCGCCGGAAAATGCGCCGTCAAAATGTTGCTTGACGCCACTGAGATTGCTTTTAGTTCGGTTCCCGATTATATCTTCTGCATCACTGCGTGTGACAAACTCAACTCCTGGCACACTTAATTTGACTTCTTCATTGACCATTTCGCTTAATGACGCAGCTGCACTACCCATGCCAACATTAATGACTTCAGCAACCGCATCAATGAAAAATTCATCTAAAATTGGTTTTTTAGCCGACATATTGTTTGATTTTTTCTTCAGTAATAGGTTTAGGAATGAAATCAATTTGCAGTTTTTTTGCTAACAATTGAATACTTTCCTGGACGTTTGCTGTCAAAAATGCAATTTTTGCCTCTGGAAATAAAGGCCGGATCTTTTCCGCCGCCTTCCCACCATCCATTACCGGCATATTAAAGTCCAAAAGAATGACGTGTAGATCCTGGCCTTCCGCTTTGTTTATTGCTTCCTCACCATTCTCAGCCTCAATAATTTGCCAATCAGGGTGTAAGGTACTGATGATTTTTTTTAACATCATTCTGGACATCCGGCTGTCATCAGCAATCAGACAATTTTGTTGGGACATAGAAATACCTACCTTTTTACTATTGTATTAAGTTAAAGATAGCAGAGTATTTTTTATTTGTTCCAATACTTACCATCACTAGCTCTCCAAGTTTCCACATTTAAAAAGCGGTTTTTCCAACTGATCGTAATTGCGCCCGTTTCAGAAACATTAATAGGTTGAATCGCTAATCTTTTATACCTCTCCAAAACTTCCTTGTGGGGAAAATCGAAACGATTGCGGTACCCTGCTGGTATTAACACATACTTGGCTTTAACCTGTTGTATAAAATTCAAAGTAGATGAGGTTTTGCTACCATGATGAGGTGCAACCAGCACATTCGCCTGTAATTGTTTGCCATAAGTATCTACCAGCCAACTTTCAGCCGCTGCCTCTATATCTCCGGTTAGCAAAATTTTTCCGGATGCCGCAGTAATCATAAGTACGCAAGAATTGTCATTTCCACTGGCAAATCCCTGCTGATTTGGCGACAAGATATCAAAATCAACGCCATCCCACTGCCAGGACTGACCGGCAACACAGCTTGTCGGAGAAAATCCTACAAATTTCTCGGGCACACTGGTGATAATTTGTTTTACAGGCATCTGTTTTATTAAATAGTCAGCGCCACCAATATGATCATTATCACCATGGCTGATCACTAGACTATCAATTTGATCCAGATTGTTGAATCTCAAAAAAGGCAAAACCACACTTGCTCCACTATCAAATCGTTGTGAATATTTAGCTCCGGCATCAAAAACCAACACGTGATTACTTGTCTGGATAACAGTTGATAGGCCCTGCCCAACATCCAGCAAAGTCATTTTTACTTCACCTACCGGCGGTCGATCAGAGGTGTTGAAAAACAATGGCAACAGTAAACAAGCGCTTAACCACCGGCCAGGGATTCCTCTGGGCGCTAACAGTATCAATATGCCTATCATAGCCAGTATGATTGCAATAATTGAGGGTTGCGGGATTTCCAATAAAGCAAAAGGGGAATCTGCAAAAAAACTCAGCACCTTCCAGAGCCCTTGCAAAACAAACTCAATGGCACGTAAAAGTATTTGTGCCAAACTAGGCGCAATAAAAAGAAAAATTGCCACTAAAAATGACAAAGGCACCACGACTAGTCCAACTACCGGCACAGCTACCAAATTTGCCAGCGGCGCGATTAATGAAGTCTGCTGAAAAAATAGTATCAGTAATGGAGACAAGCCTAATGCAGTCGCCAAGTGGATTTTTATTGCGCTTTGCCAATATCCGGGTTTTCTTAAACGTCCACCGAGTATAAAAATGATCATGGTTACAGCCAGAAAAGAAAGCCAGAATCCAGCAGACAACACGGCTAAAGGGTCACTCATAACTACTACCAGCATTGCTATGGCCAGGGTATTGAAAGGGCGAACATGTCGATGCCAAAGAATTGCAATCATAGCAACACACAGCATAATTAAAGCTCTTTGGGTGGGAATGGAAAAGCCAGCTAATGCGGCGTAACAAATGGCTACAAAGATTGCAGCCAAGGCAGCTATATTTGCTGGCAACCAGCGTTGAATTCCAGTTCTTGCCCAGATCCTTAGCACCAATAAATACACCATTCCAGAAATCAGGCCAATATGTAATCCTGAAATAGCCATTAAATGTACGGTGCCAGTTTTACGGAGAACCTGCCATTGATTTTGGGTTATTGAAAATCGATCACCGATAATCAGCGCCTTAATCATTCCAGAAAAAGCCCCATTTTCTGATAGTTGATCCACATGACTAGCAATATGCCGTCTCCAGACAGAAACACTTTGCCACAGCGGTTTTTGTGAAATTAAAATCGGTACTGGTTTATTTCTAACATATCCTACCGCACCTATTCCTTTGGTAAACAACCAACGTTCATAATCAAACCCACCTGGATTAAAATTCCCATGTGGTGGCTTTAATCGGACTGTAAAACGCCAAATCTGGCCGGGTGCTATTTTTTGCTCAGGGTAATACCAGGAAAGTCTAATTTTTTCAGGTAAATCATGTTGCGGTGTTTTAAGCAAAAAATCAAACCGAACCTTGTTGTCATCTTGCTGCGGTAAATTATGAATGGTTCCTTCAACCTGTATATCTCTACCTGCCAAATCATCAGACAAACGACTAGCCAAATGATTGTCTGCAACCCAAAATGCCCAGGTAAAACCAAGCAAGAAAAAACTGACTCGCCAAAGTTTACCTAACGCGCAAACTAATACTGAAGCCGCGATAAGGTACAGCCATTCAAGAACAGGAAGCTGAGGAAGTTGCTGAAAAAGTAGAACACCCGCAACAAATATCAATACCGAAGAGACCATTATTTATGACGCTTAAACCTGGTTAACATGGGTATAATACCCCTGATAGAACACTCTAATATACTGAAACAACAGGATCAAATATGGCGAAAGATATTATTAAACGTTATATGCCAGACCCGGATAAAGTTAAAGGCCATAAGCATCTACAGTTCTTGGGTCAACAGCTGCATGATCCTAATTTGTGGCATTTAAACCGTCACTCCGTTGCCCGTGCTTTTGCTGCCGGATTATTTGTCGCCTGGCTGCCAATACCCGGACAAATAATAGTCGTTGCTCTAGTTGCTCTATATTTCCGCGCCAACTTGGCTATCTCTGTCGCCTGGGTCTGGCTAACCAATCCGCTAACTTGGGTTCCTCTGTTCTATTTTGCATACCGAGTCGGCTTGAAATTATTAAACATGGCGCCACTAGCCGATGATTTTGAGTTTACTATGGACAATGTCATAACTAATTTAGCTGACTTATGGGCACCGCTGCTGTTTGGTTGCCTGTTTCTAAGTACAACTTTTGCCGTAATCGGATATTTTGGAATTCAATACTTCTGGAAATGGTACGTTACTCAGAAATGGCAACATCGAAAAAAGGCAAGAGAAAGATAATATTTCTTATTTACCACGAAGGTTTTAACTTGTTTTCCTTCGTGTCCTTCGTGGTGAAAATCAGTAATTAATTCCCACCCAACGACTAAACAATAACCCCATCATCCATATGTAAGACCGTATCCATTCTTTCCGCCAATTCTGGATCATGAGTGACTATCAGAAAACTAACAGCCAACTCCTGATTTAATTCCAGCATTAATTGATAAACCTGCTCTGCTGTTTTACTGTCCAGGTTTCCGGTTGGCTCATCTGCCAACACACATTTTGGGCGATTTATTAAAGCCCTGGCAACAGCTGCACGCTGTCTTTCACCACCCGATAATTCACCAGGTTTATGCTCTACCCTATGGCCTAGCCCAACTCTCGTTAATAAATTGGCTGCTCGTTCTTTAGACTCTTGCACAGAATGATTACCAATTAATAAAGGCATCGCTACATTTTCCAGCAGGGTAAATTCCCCCAAAAGATGATGAAACTGATAAATAAACCCTAAGGAT
>JAUXDP010000247.1 GCA_030618325.1 Methylococcaceae bacterium
TCTATGACTCTTCTGTAAAGCGTTTGTTGTATGATTGCTTGCTGGGAATATCTAAAGTAATACCTTTAAGCATCCAATCCCAATATAACATTGGAAAACCAACTTTTTTACCCCACCACCAGATTAATCGGTTTTTTCTAGAATCAAGAAATGGAAATGAAGGTGATACTTTGCCACCATAGGAAAATTCGGCCAACATAACTGTATTAAGCGAAGTGGTCAGTGGGCAAACACCGTAACCGTCATAGCCTTCAACAATCGCATTATTAGCCATCAATTTCAGGATATTTTTTACCACCACAGGAACCTGCTTACGTACTGCTCCGGCAGTCTTGGCATTTGGTGTAGTTGTCGCATCACCTAAGCCAAATATATTTTTAAACTTGTTATGTTGCAGAGTTTTATCATTAACATCCACCCAGCCACTTTCAGCAGCTAAGGGGCTTTTTTTGATAAAATCCGGCGCACTTTGTGATGGTGTTACATGAATCATATCGAATTTTTTGGTCACTCTTTTCTTTTTGTCCTCACTGTCTGTGACTTCAAATGTTGCTGTCTTTGTCGGGCCATCAATCTCGACCAAATTATGTTTAAAGGCAGTCTTAATGCCATAATCTTCAACAACCTTAACTAAAGCTTTGGCATAAAATGGAACACCAAACATTCCTGGGCCAGCATTACAAAACTCAATATTAAATTTATCCAGAATACCTTTCTTTCTGAATCTATCTGCTGCCAAGTACATGATTTTTTGTGGGGCTCCCGCGCACTTAATTGGCATCGGTGGCTGGGTAAAAAGTGCTGTACCTGACTCCAGATTTTTAATACATTCCCAGGTATATTCAACCGTATCTGGAGAATAGTTACTGCAGACCCCGTTTTTACCCAGGGTTGCTTTTAAACCCTTGACTTTATCCCAGTCCAATTGTAATCCTGGACATACCACCAAATAGTCGTACGTAACTTTATCACCAGAACGTAAAGTCACTGTATTTTCATCCGGCTGAAAAGTTTCAGCATAATCTTTTATCCAGGTAACACTAGGATGGATTAAATCTGCTTCATTTCTTGTAGCTTTTTCCAGGGTATATTCGCCACCACCAACAATGGTAAACCCAGGCTGATAATAGTGTTTTTCTGAAGGTTCAATTATTGCAGCATCAATCTTCGAGTTCTTGCGGCGCATCGTATTTGCAATTGAAACGCCTGCCGCTCCGCCTCCTACGATTAATAGTGTGTAATGTTGATTTGCCATGTTTATCTCCTCTTATTTTATTATTTATTTATTTTTTTATTGTTGGCTACTATTCAATATAACGCGTAAACAGCAACCTTTAGCTTCCTTTCCAGCTTTTCCTTTATCTTAGAAAAATCAGTCAAACACCAACTATAGTGCACTCACATTGGCTGCACTACAACTCGTGATCAACTGATTATTTTAGGATTAGTCTTAACTAAGCTTTCTTCCATGCTTCGTACCCACCGGCCATAGACAGCACAGTAGTATATCCCAAATCCTGCAAGCTTTTTGCAGCTAAAGCCGAACGATTTCCGCTGCGACAATACAGCAGAACTGGCTTAGTCTTATCCGTCAGTTCCGTAATACTAGCAATTTTGAATTCCAAAACGCCGCGAGGAAGAAACAACGCATTATCAAGATGCCCCGCTGCATATTCACTTTCTTCACGCACATCGACAACTACAATATTACCTTCAGCAATCAATTGCTTGGATTTATTGATATCAACCTCCGTAATTTGCTGCTTGACCTGGTTTACCAAATCAGGTGTATTACTGACATGCACAGTCGCTTGACTTAATTCCCGCTTATCAATTGCATCTTGGCGTTCATCTTCATCCAGGCCACAATATCGATTAGCAGGGACAGCCTCTTCTATCAATTTGGGCATAGGTAAATTCAAATTGGTCATGATTTCAATGAACTCTTCCCGCGTTTTTCCGGCGAGGCGTGGATTTGAAGTACGTTCCTGGATGATATTACTTACCCAACGGCCTTGATAATCATGCCCAGGATAAACCAGCGTATCATCCGGCAAAGTAAATAGATGCTGAGTGATAGAATCATAAAGATCTCCGGAATTTCCCGCTTGAAAATCAGTCCTTCCACAACCTCCGATTAATAAAGAATCCCCAGACATAACACGATCACGCCATAAAAAGGAAATACTTCCAGCGGTATGGCCTGGAGTTGCGATTACCTTGATTTGCTCACTACTCCCGAGTTCAAAAACCTGCCCATCTGTAACTTGAATATCTGCCGTTTCTGCTCCACAAAGTGAACTAACAGCCGTTTGAGCACCAAGCTTTTGCCGTAATAAGCCACTGGCAGTAATATGATCGGCATGAACATGAGTTTCTAATGAATACTTGAGTTTCAAATTATCTTTTTCAAGCATCTCCAGATAAACATCAATCTGGGTATTGACCGGATCAATTAATACCGCTTCTTTACTAACGGAATCAGCTATAAGATAGGTATAAGTCCAAGTGGCTTCATCAAATAATTGTTTAAATATCATATTTCCCCTCCGGTTTTTATAATGGTAACTTAGCGTATTGAGATCATTTCAATATTAGCTACAAGCAAATTAGATGCCATTCTCGTCCAAAGCTTTATTTTTGCGCCCTACTTCATTGGTTAAATACAATTCACTTTGACATTAAGTTTCAATATTGTTTCAATGAAACAAAACGAAGCCTTTGTGAAACAAAAATGAAACGCCGCATATCTTCAAATAGCAACGCCCAATTAACTCAATGGTTAACACAGTTTGACCAAGAAGACCTATTTACAAAATGGCTTGAATTGTACTCCTTTGCTGCCGCCTTGGTTATTGATAAAAATCATAATATCTTGTTTTGTAATAGCCATGCAGAAACCATATTGGGCCTAAAAGCACAGCAAATCATTGGATCTCGCTGCGATCAATCATATGATATTGACGAAAAAAAATCCTGCTCAGGCAAACAATTAAAGCTAAACAAAACTGACGGCACAAGGCTTGAAGCCAAACAATATTCTCAAGTATTGACTGATAAAGAAGGTAACTTTTTAGGTGCTTTCAGTTTATTGATTCCTGAAATCGCCCAAAAAACAGATCAGGCTCAACCCGAATCACCTACTTCCAAAGAGCATATAAATTTTCATGGCATTCTCAGTAGATCACCTGCCATGCAACCAGTATTTCAGATTATTCAAAATGCTGCTAAAACTGAGGCTACTGTACTCGTCCGAGGTGAAAGCGGCTCCGGAAAAGAATTGGTTGCTCAAGCCATACATGACCTAAGCCCTAGGAGAACCGCTCCTTTTCTCGCCATTAATTGCGCTGCACTTTCCATAAACCTGCTGGAGAGTGAATTATTTGGTCATGTCCGCGGCGCTTTTAGTGGTGCTATTACCGACCATGCTGGCTTGTTTCAACAAGCCGACGGTGGCACCTTATTTCTGGATGAAGTAGCAGAATTGCCCTCAGAGCTGCAAGCCAAGTTACTAAGAGTCATTCAGGAAAGAAACTATATTCCTGTTGGCGGCAATCAAACTATCAACGTTGATGTACGAATTGTTACCGCCACTCACCGCTCCCTTCGGGATGAGGTTAAAAATGGACATTTTCGTGAAGACTTAATGTACCGCCTGCGGGTAGTTCCTATTTTTATTCCCCCACTCAGAGAAAGACGCGAAGACATCAATCTTTTACTTTGGCATTTTATTCAACAACATAATGCTAAAAATTTTAGACACATAGCCAAAATTGACCCTCAAGCCATGCGTATATTATTGGATTACCCCTGGCCAGGGAATATCAGAGAGCTGCAAAACGTTATTGAATATGCGTTTGTTGTTGGTCGTGGATCAACTTTGAAACCCTCCGAATTACCTCCTGAGTTCACTGAACAAAGACAGAGCCCTGAGACAGAAAAAACCAATAATTTTTTTTCCAGGGAAGGGGAGATTGAAGCAATTACACGAGCACTGGAGCAAACCAACGGCAAAGTTAGTGTTGCTGCTGAAATACTCGATATGAGTAGAGCAACTTTCTGGCGTAAGCGAAAACAATATGGAATTTAACCTATGAATTCCGTTTGGAGTCTATCCAAACTTTATCGCTCTGATAAATTCATCAACCTCAGTTTCGGAAAAAGGCCAGAACAACTCTTTCCTGCTTTCTCTATGAAATAAAACCGGAATTTTAATAGCGTATTTTTCTTGCCATTGTTCTTGTTCTGCAATATCAATCATTTCGAGCTTAATCTCTGGAAAACTAGCAGCCATTATTATTTCTGCCTCTTCACAAAGGTGACAGCCGGACGTACCAAAAAGAACAAATGACATGTTAATGCCTAGTTAACTTGTCAAGATAACCCATAAGAAAAGCTGAAATAACTAGAGTCAGATGAATAATGACATACCAAAGAATTTTATCATTTTCAGTATGCTCAACATCCATAAACACTTTCAGCAGGTGTATTGATGAAATGGCGACAATAGATGAAGCCACTTTCATTTTCAAAGAGCCGTAATCATGCGTGCCAAGCCAATCGAGCTTTTCAGTCTCTTCTTTGATGTTTAGTTGGGAAACAAAATTCTCATAACCACTAAACATAACAATTACGGTTAAACTGCCAACCAAAGTTAAGTCAATCAGCGTCAACAAAGCAAGAATCAATTGCGATTCTTTAATGGCCAAAATTTGAGGAAAAACGTGAAAAACTTCCTGGAAAAATTTAAT